>CALHDP010000128.1 GCA_938023085.1 uncultured Collinsella sp. | reverse complement strand
ATCGTAGCCCGAGACGGTCCCGGGCTGACAATTTCGACTGTAATGGACGTTCTTGAATGACTAGTCGTTTAAGAACGTCCCCAATGACTAGTCGATTAGGAGTATCATCGTCTGCGCAAATAAGCACGAAATAGCATGTTAGAGATTGAGAGCGTATGGCCGATACCGTATCTAAGCACATCGACATGACCACCGGCTCGCTGTGGCGCAATATTCCCCTGTTCGCCTTCCCCGTAGCCGCGACGAGCATCTTGGAGCAGCTGTCGAACCTCATCGCCACGGTCATTATCGGTAACTTCTCGGGCGACCAGGGAACCCTCGCCATGGCGGCGGTCGGCTCCAATGTTCCGCTTACCAGTCTTATGCTCAACCTGTTTATTGGCATGTCGCTTGGCTCCAACGTGGTCATCGCCAACGCTATCGGCCGCAACGATCAGAACATGGTCAAACGCGCCGTCCATACCTCGATTTTAATGGCGCTCGTGGGCTTTGTCGTCATCGCGCTGGGCGAGATCTTTGCCGAGCCCATGCTCGCCGCGCTCAACGTCCCTGCCGAGACCATGCCGCTCGCTTCGCTCTACCTACGTGTCTTTTTGCTCAGCATGCCCTCGATCTTGCTTTACAACTTTGAGGCCGCGATCTTCCGCTCCGTCGGCATCACCCGCATGCCGTTACAGGCGCTTGCCGTGTCCACCGTCCTCAACATTGGCCTGGACCTTATCTTTGTCCCCGTACTCCACTGGGGCGTCGCGGGCGTCGCCATCGCCACCGCCATCGCCTACACCGTCAGTGCCGCCACGCTCTTTATCCGCCTGCTCAAGACCGACTCCGCCGTCCGCGTCACCCCGCGCGACCTGGCTATCGACCCCGTCGCCCTCAAGCGCATCGTCAAGATCGGCCTGCCCGCCGGCATCCAAAGCGCCGTCTTTGCCGTCGCCAACATCATCATCCAGTCCGCCATCAACAGCCTGGGCACCGAAGTCATGGCGGCATCGAGCGCCGCCATGAGCCTGGAGTACGTGTGCTACAACCTGCTCAACAGCTTTAGCCAGGCTTGCACCACCTTTGTGGGACAAAACCACGGTGCCCGCCAGATCGACCGCTGCACCAAAACGCTCAAGGTCTGCCTTGTCGAAGGCGGTATCGTTGCACTCACCACGATTATCGTTATTGTCGGCCTGGGGCGCGAAATCTTGTCGCTCTTTAACAGCGATCCCAACATCGTCTCGATCGGCTATATCCGCGTGTGTTCGATCTTCCCGGCGTACGCCTTTAGCATGTTCTACGAAAACATGTCAGGCTACCTGCGCGGCTTTGGTATCTCGCTCACGCCCGCCCTCATCACCATGATCTGCGTCTGCGGCATCCGCTTCTATTGGGTGTTCTGCGTGTTCCCGCACTTCCGCACCTTTGCGAACATTATGATGGTCTACCCCATCAGCCTGGGCACCACGGCGTTCTTTATGGTCGTGGCGGTGCTACTTTGCCACCCGGCACGCACCTATCGCGCCACCCAAGCCAGAGCGACAGCCCGCTAAACACCGCACTCAACGTCACGGCAGTCATTAATTAACAATATGCGAGCTCATATAGTCGATAAAACGCCTCGTGGCGATAGGCATGGTGTCCCAGCTGCGCCAAGCGGCCACCACGTCGCGCGAGGGAGCATGCACGATGGGCCGCACACGAATTTCGGCTCGCATGCCCTCCACAGTACGACGGTAGAGCATGCTCACGCCTAGGCCCTCCTCCACCATCGCCATGATGGTGTAGTCGTCGGTTACCTCACTCGTCACGTGCGGCGACAGGCCATGCGCCGCAAATGCATCGAGCACCAGGCTCTGCTCGCCCTCATCCAGCAGCACAAACGGCTCGGACGCCAAATCGGCGAGCGTCACCTTTTCCTTTGCCGTCAGCGGATGCCCGACAGGCAACAGCGCCACCAACTCGTCGTGATAGACCACGCGCTTCTCGAGCCCTGCGGTAAAACCGCGTGCCGTAAAACAAAAATCAACCACGCCATCGTGCACCCACTGGGCGTTGCGTGTGTAATCACCCTGCTTGAGGGTAAAGCGTACGCCCGGGTGCAGCGCCCCAAAGTCGCGGATCACACGCGGCAACACGGTTCGACTCACGTTGGTAAACGTCGCAATACGAATATCGGTCGACGAAAGCCCCAGCAGCTCCTGGCGCTTGCCCTCGAGCTCGGCCTCGGCGGTCACGATCTGGCGCAGGTACGGCAGATATTGTTTGCCGTCGCGCGTAAGCGAAACGCCCTGCTTACCGCGCTCGATAAGCGTGGTACCCAGCTCGCGCTCGAGCGCCTTGACGGCCTGGCTCACCGCACTTTGCGTATAGCCCAGCTCGTCCGCCGCACCCTTAAGACTGCCGCGATCGACCACCATACAAACAATCTGATACCGCGATGCCATCGTGTCTCTCCATCGATGTGCCGTAAAACGTTTTGCCAGCGCTTTTCGCACCTAATTCAGCATTTCTTAATCATACTGAAGATACATTCGCTTTACTACATCCACATCTGAGAGCAGAATCCTTTTTACGAAACCGTTCTGTAACAAAAGGAGTCCCATGGATCGCAAAAAAGCAATCGCGCTCTCATTTTCCGTTCCCGTCGCATGGGGCTTTTCGTACCCCCTCATGAAGATCAGCATGGACAGCATGACCGCCACGAGCATCGTCGCGCTACGCTGCATCATCGCCTTTGTGGCCTGCCTGCTGCTCTTCCATAAGCGCGCTTTCCGCATTAACCGCGACCTGATGGTCCGCGCCGCCATCATCGGCGCCATTATGGCAACCGAGCTCACCTGTATGTGCCTGGGCTCCAGCCTCACCTCTGCCTCCACCGCCGGCTTTTTGCAGAGCCTGACGGTCGTGATCGTGCCGTTTGCCAACGCCGCCCTGCTGCGTCGTGCCCCCGAGCGCAAAGTGCTCATCGGCACCGCCATCGTCACCTGCGGCATGCTGCTGCTCTCGGGTGCCGACTTCACCAGCCTGAATCCGGGCGCGATTATCATGCTACTCTCGGCCTTTATCTATGCCGGCCACATCATTGTGGCGAAGCGCTTTGTCGAAGATGTCGACCCGCTGGCTCTGGGCGTTTGGCAGCTGGGCTTTGGCGGCTTGTTCTCGGGCATCGCCGCATGCGTCTTTGGCGGTTTCACACTTCCCAGCACGCCGAACGAGATCGTCGTTATCGTTGCGCTCGCACTCATTTGCTCTGCCTATGGCTTTATCACCCAAACGCTCGTGCAGCCCCACGTGCCTGCCGAAACCACCGGCTTCGCTTTCTCGCTCGAGCCGGTCTGCTCTGCCGTCTTCTCGTTCTTCCTGGTCGGCGAGATCCTGAGTCCCATCGCCTTCTTTGGCGCCGCCCTCATCCTCACCGGCGTCATGGTGGCAACCGTCGAGCTTCCGCGCCTTCGTGCACATGGACAGGCTCGCATGGCAGGAGCGCCCGAGCACGTCTCGTAGACCCCACTCCTTATGCAGCCGCGGCATAAAGGCAACCGGTGCGCCTTTACAATAGATGTCAACAGAGCATCTGCCATAAAGGAGCCCCATGGACACCGCAACCCGCGACCACAACATAGCAACTTGGTTGAGCGATGCGCCGCAGCCGGTACGTGAAACTACGAACCAGCTGCTCGAGCGCATCGCCCTTTTGCGTGCCGAGCAGACCATCTACCCGGCACAAGACGACATTCTCAATGCCCTCGCCTACACGCCGGCCGACCAGGTCAAAGTTGTCATCTTAGGTCAGGACCCCTATCACGGGCCCAACCAGGCCATGGGACTGTCGTTCTCGGTCCCCGCGACGCAAACCAAGTTGCCGCCGAGCCTGCGCAACATCTACAAGGAACTCAAAGCCGATCTGGGTTGCCCCATTCCCGCCACGGGAGATCTAACCCCATGGGCACAACGGGGCGTCCTGCTCCTCAACACCACGCTCACCGTACGCGAGCATGCCGCGAACTCGCACGCCAAACTGGGCTGGAGTACCCTGACCGACTACGTTATCGAACGCTGCTGCCAGCTGCCCCAGCCGGTCGTCTTTTTGGCATGGGGCCGCTTTGCCCAGCAAATGGTTGAGGGCAAGCTCGCCGCGACCGGCGCGGGCAAGACAGCCGATAAGTTCTGTCTGGCCTCCACGCACCCCTCGCCGCTTTCGGCCAACCGTGCCACGGCAGAACTCCCCGCTTTTATGGGGTCGCGCCCCTTCTCCGCTGCCAATCGGCTACTCGAACAGCACGGCTCGACCCCCGTCAGCTGGACTTGCCTCGGCTAAAAATCGATATATCAAAAACGCGCCCGACGGCTTTCCATCGGGCGCGTTTCCTATTCGGGCCAAATAAATTGTGTGCGGCCGGCCTCGCCGCCATCGATCAGCAGGCTCTGCCCGGTCATAAAC
Source organism: uncultured Collinsella sp. (assembly GCA_938023085.1). Classification (GTDB taxonomy): domain Bacteria; phylum Actinomycetota; class Coriobacteriia; order Coriobacteriales; family Coriobacteriaceae; genus Collinsella. The sequence continues at coordinate 34,255 of CALHDP010000128.1, read as the reverse complement.
CGGTTGGTCACGCCCACAAAGTAGATCCACCCGGCGATCTCTTGGGCGGTGGCCCAGCGCTTAAGCGGCGTGAGCTCCATAATCTGGTTCCACAGGTGCTCGTCTTCCATCACGCAACGGTTGAGCGGCGTGATAACGCCGCCCGGGTCCACACTGTTGGCGATGGCCTGCGGTGCCAGGCGGTTTGCAAGATTCTTGGTGTAGGCGATTACGCCGCCCTTGCTGGCGGCATAGGCGGGAAACTCCGATCCCGTATGCCCGCTCGCCGACCCCACATTGACCACGGATTTGATAGCCGGCGCCGGCTTGGCGGCAAGCCCCTCCCCCACAAAGGCGTAACGCTCGGTCACGTTGATGGTGCCACACAGGTTGGCGGCGATATCGTCGGCCGAATCCTGCGTACCGGCAACGTTCACGATCACCTGGGGTTCAAGGTCGCCTGGAAACGAGTCCGGCTCGCAGACATTAACGATCAGATGGCGGTAGCGCTCGTGTTTGATCGCCGCCGGTAGCAAATCAAAGCCCACGACCTCGTGGCCCTCGTCCAAAAATCGTTGCACGCATGCGGCTCCGATACCGCCCGAAGCACCCGTGATCAAAACCCGCATACTTGCTCCTTAGGCGGTTGCGTGGCGCTCGAGGTACTCGGAGCCCACATTCTCGCGCTCCCAGCCGCGCACGACCTTGTAGCCCACGGGGCTCAGGAAAACCTCGCACAGCAGCTCGGCAACAGCGCCGGTCAGCGAGCACATAAGGACCTGCACCCACGTCCAGCCAAAGAACGTGTGGCTTACCACAATGGCAAAGACCAGGTTGTCGATAAACTGGCCAACGCCCGTAGACACATAGGAGCGGAAGGCAAAGCTCGCGAAGTTGTTCTTCTTGAGCATACGGCCAAGCGACTGGTTGAGCGTGGAGTTAACCACGGCAGAAACGAGCATTGCCAGCGAAGAGCCCAGCACCACGTACCAGGTGCCGCCGATGGTGGCGTTAAGGGCAGTGTTGACCTCGATCATGCCCGTGTCGTAGTAGGCGCCCCACATGCCGGGCGTGAGCGAGCATACCCAAAAGCACAGGCTCACGGCGAGGTTGACTGCCAGCGCGAGGATGGAGATTTTGATGGATGCCTTGGCGCCAAAGCGCTTGCAGATCATGTCCTGGCACAAAAACGAAACCCAGCTCACCACAAAGCCGCAATCGAGTGCCAGATACGGCAGGCTGATAAGCTCTTTGTTGGCCAGCAGGTTCATCATGATGACGCTCACGAAAAACAGCGAAACCGTTGCCGCGGGAATGCTCCGCAACAGGACCTTGTAGTCCTCCATGACCTTCTTGATCATTATGTACTCCTTTGGTTTTAGGTTTAACGAGCAGGATATCGGACCCGAACTGCTCGGACGCCCCGGTCTTGAGACGACGGTGGGTATGATAGCCGCTCACACGGCATCAGGCAAGCAAACGGCGCGGCAGCCCCGCAGGACCACCGCGCCGATGCGTTAAAAGGCTACGTTGCCAAACTCCGACAGGATAAGGTCGGGGTTGTGGTCGGTTGCCCAATCCACGTTCCACGGGCTCGTGAACAGCAGCAGCTTACCGCCGCGCATGTCCTCGACGCGCAGCGTGTCGCGCGTGAGCGAAAGAGCCGGGATATCGATGGTATCGGGGTCGTTCTGGATCCAGCGGATGTCCGTATAGGGCAGCGGCTGGCGACGAACCTCAACACGGTATTCGGCCTTAAGGCGGCGCTCGAGCACCTCAAACTGCAGCACGCCGACCACGCCCACGATGACGCTCTCCATGCCGGCACCCAGCTCGCGGAAGATCTGGATGGCGCCCTCCTGGGCAAGCTCCTCCATGCCCTTGACGAACTGCTTGCGCTTGAGCGTGTCGACCTGCGTAATGCGAGCGAACATCTCGGGGGCAAACGTCGGGATCTGCGGATACTGCACGTGGCGCTTGCCGGAGCACACAGTGTCGCCGATGCTAAAGATACCCGGATCGAACAGGCCCACGATATCGCCCGCGTACGCCTCGTCCACGATGGCGCGGTCGTCGGCCATCATCGACGTGCCCGTGGCAAGCTTGAGCTTGCGGTTGCCCTGCACGTGGAAGGCGTCCATGCCGCGCTCGAACTTGCCCGAGCAAATGCGCACAAAGGCGATGCGGTCGCGGTGGTTCTTATCCATGTTGGCCTGGATCTTAAACACAAAGCCGCTAAAGTCGTCGCGGCAGGGATCGACCGGTTCGCTGGTGAGCGTATCGGTATAGGCGCGCGGCGTCGGGGCCAGACGCAGGAACTCCTTGAGGAAGGGCTCCACGCCAAAGTTGGTGAGCGCCGAGCCAAAGAACGCCGGGCTCAGCTTGCCGCAGGCCACGGCATCCAAGTCGAGCTCGTCGCCGGCGCCATCGAGCAGCTCGATGTCGTCCATCAGGTTCTTATGGTTTTCCTCGCCGATGAGCTCGTCCATGGAAGGATCGCCCAACTCGGCTTCGACCTCGGCGACCTTTTTGGTGGCGTTGGCGTGGCCGTCGCCCTCAAAGGCAATGACGTGACGAGTCTGACGATCGAACACGCCGCGGAAGTTGCGGCCGCTGCCGATCGGCCAGTTCATGGGATACGTATTGATGCCCAGGACATTCTCGATCTCTTCCATGAGCTCAAACGGATCGCGAGCCTCGTGGTCGAGCTTGTTCACAAAGGTGAAGATGGGAATGTGGCGCAGCGTACAGACCTTAAAGAGCTTTTTGGTCTGGGCCTCGACGCCCTTGGCACCGTCGATGACCATGACCGCAGCGTCGGCGGCCATAAGGGTACGGTAGGTATCCTCCGAGAAGTCCTGGTGGCCGGGGGTATCGAGGATATTGACGCAGGCGCCGTTATAGGTGAACTGCAGCACCGAGGAGGTAACGGAGATACCGCGCTCCTTCTCGATGTCCATCCAGTCCGAGACGGCATGCTTGGCCGAGCTCTTGCCCTTGACCGAGCCAGCAGTCTGGATGCTGCCGGTATAGAGCAGCAGTTTCTCGGTAAGCGTGGTCTTACCGGCGTCCGGGTGGCTGATAATCGCGAATGTGCGGCGCGACGAGATTTCATCCGACAGGCTTGCCATGCGGATCCTTTCTTGCATTGAGTGCATTACGTCGTTGTAACCGCACTATTGTAGCCGCGAAATCCCGCTCTAGGGCGCCTATCAGGACAAATTCATCAGTTGGGGCCTAGGGTAGCAGTCGATGGCGGCACTCCGCAGCAGTTTGTCTCGATCTGTAACATCTAAACGGTTTTTAACCTCTACCTGTTACAGATTGAGACAACCAGGTGGGGCCCGCCAGCAAAATCTCAATCTGTAACAGGTAGCCGTCCAAATCGGTTCCAGATGTTACAGATTGAGATGAATGAACAAGCGGACAATCCCTATTTACCTCTTGCATAACTGTGCATAGTGTATATATACTGTGCTTACCGGTTATATACACGTGTAGCCCAACAGCTAAGGAGCCGCTGTGGACATCATCCTATCCAATTCGAGCGATAAGCCCATCTACGAGCAAATAGCCTCGCAAGTCAAAGCTCAGATCTTATCGGGCACGCTCGCTGCGGGAACCAAACTCCCCAGCATCCGTGCACTCGCGAGCGATCTTGGCGTGAGCGTCATCACCACCAAGCGCGCCTACGCCGACCTGGAGCAGCGCGGGTTTATCTGCACCGTGCAGGGCAAGGGCTGCTTTGTCGCCGAGGGCAACCAGGAGCTTTTGCGCGAAAACCAGCTCTGCCATATCGAAGAGCTGCTTGCGAAAGCGGCAAGCCAAGCCGAAGCCTTGGGCGTCACACGCGACAAACTGCACGAGATGCTCGACCTGGTAGCCCCCGAAACCATGCAGTAGCCATCTGCAAGAAAGGCTATACCATGCAAAACTTGCTTGAACTCAAAGGCATCTCACGCGCTGTAAGCGACCGCTTTTCGCTGCGCGACGTCACACTTGCCGTGGAGCCTGGCCAGATCGTTGGCTTTGTGGGCGCAAACGGCGCCGGCAAGACAACGACCATTCGCGCCGCGCTCGGGCTTATCAAGCTCGATGCCGGCGAGGTGCGCCTGTTTGGGCAGCGCTGCGGCGCCGACGCACCCGGTGAGACACAGCGCTGTCTGCGCACCCGCGTCGGCCTTGTACTGGACACGTGCCCCTTCCCTTCCACACTCAAGGTGGCCGAAGTTGAAGCACTCGTAAGTCCAGCGTACCCCACCTGGAGCCACGACACCTTCGCCGGCCTCATCGACCGGTTTGGCTTGAATCTCAAGGCAAAGGTCAAAGACCTCTCCCGCGGCATGGGCATGAAGTTGCAGCTTGCCTGCGCACTCAGCCACAAAGCCAAGCTGCTCGTTTTGGACGAAGCCACCGCGGGTCTTGATCCCATGGCGCGCGAGGAACTGCTCAATGAGCTGCTCGCCTTTGTCGCCGACGGCCAGCACAGCGTGCTGCTCTCGAGCCACATTACGTCCGACCTCGATCGCGCCGCCGACCGCGTCATCTGCATCGATAACGGCTCGATTGTGTTTAACCTACCGCGCGAGGATATTACCGACCGCGCTGGCATCGCCCACTGCACCCAAGCACAGGCCGCCGAGCTTATGGCTTGCGTCGAAGGCGCCCGTGCCGTCCGCCACGCCTACAGCGTGGACGTGCTCGTGCCCAACCGTCGCGATACGCTCGAGGCCTTTCCCGAGGTTCCCTGCGATCGGGCAACCATTGATGACTATCTGCGCCTCATGCTGAAAGGGGCTTCGAAATGAAACGCGCCTTTATGTCCGAGCTCGCCATCGTTCGCACGCTTATCCCAAGCATCGCGGGCGTCGGCCTGTTCATATTCGTCGTGTTGACCCTCGCCAACGCGTCGGATGGCGATTCCAGCATGAGCGCTGGCGCCTGCGCGGTCAGTGCCATGTCGCCCATCATGGTCATGAGCTCGCTGGCCGGCTTCGACAATCAAAATGGCTGGGAGCGTTATCGGGCCACGCTGCCCTTCTCGCGCAAAGACATCATCTGCGCACGTTATCTGAGCGTTATTGTCTTCTCCGCCGTCATGGCATGTGCAGCTACGCTTTTGAGTATCGTCGCCATCCCGCTCTTCAACAGCGCGGGCATTCCTTCGACGGGACAGACGGTCTTTGAAATCGCAATCGCCTCGGCAGCCTCGATGCTCATTTCCCTCATGATGGTGTTCTTGGCACAACCACTGTTCTTTCGATTTGGACACATGGAGGCACTTCGCCTATCCGTTGGCCTGTTTGCCATGCTCGGATGCCTTGCCATGGCCACGCTGAGCTCCTCCAACCCCATCAGCAACTGGCTCATGTCGATTGCCGGGGCGAATCCCGATCCCACCGTCCTTGGCTGTCTGTGCGCAGGAATTGCCGTACTGGCCCTCGTACTATTTGCAATCAGTTGCACCGTCAACACAAAGGTCTATCGAACACGCGACCTGTAATCGACAGCTAAAGGACCTGGGCGGCACCCCACCTCATTTACTAGATAAGACGAAGCAGCAGCAACGTCGCTACCACCCTTCACGACAGGCCGTTTAGATCTTGGAAACCAAAGAGAAGCCGACAGCATATCTTCAATTTATCTTCAATTCGAACCTTAACCAAATGGCTCCCCGGAACATGGCCCCCGTCTCGCCGCGGCCATATCAAACCTTCATGGTGGAGCGGTATCCTCATGTCCATAAAACTCGCAGGATAAACCCATTATCCAAGGAGGCACCGCACCCGTGTCGTGGGTCGTCGCAGCATTTGCGTCAGCATTCTTTGCCGGCATCACATCCATCTTGGCAAAATGCGGCATCAAGCAGACCGACTCCGATGTCGCGACGGCCATTCGCACCTGCGTGGTGCTCGCTTTCGCCTGGGCAATGGCGGGCATTTCCGGATCCATTGGAACCATTGACAGCATCGAACCCAGATCCTGGCTCTTTCTCGTCCTCTCGGGACTCGCTACCGGTGCTTCGTGGATCTGTTACTTTAAGGCGTTGAGCATCGGAGACGTCAATAAGGTCGTACCGGTCGACAAAATGAGCACCGTGTTCGCCGCGCTGGTCGCCATCGCGCTTTTTGATGAGACGAGCAACCTTGCGGTTAAGCTCGTGGGAACCGCTGTCATCACCCTCGGCACGTTTTTAATGATCGAGAAGAAGCAGTCCGCCGAACCCGAGCAGCAGCAAGACCGGACCTGGCTCGCTTACGCCCTCGGCGCCGCCGTGTTCGCGGCACTCACCTCCGTCCTCGCCAAAATCGGCATCGAAGGCGTCGAGTCAAACCTGGCCACGGCAATCCGTACCTGTGTGGTACTGGTTATGGCATGGGCAATCGTGGCAGCTAAAGGCAAGATGGGCCAAGCCGTGCACGTAGACCGCTGCGAACTCGTATTTCTCGCGGCATCGGGCATCGCGACCGGAGCATCGTGGCTGCTCTATTACTATGCCATCGCTGCAGGCCAGGTGAGTGTCGTGGTGCAGATCGACAAACTATCGATTGTCGTATCGGTACTATTTGCGCGCCTGGCATTCAACGAAAAACTCTCACGACGCAGCGCCATCGGTCTCGCCCTCATCGTACTGGGCACCGCCGCGCTCGCGATTTGGAAATAGTGCCGATACCAAGCGAGATCTAGACGCTCGCAAATCCGTGACAAATGGCATATCCCCGACACGCCTGTGACGTTCTACAATGGAGGCGTCACGGGCCTCGGCCCAATTTCGACCATCCAAGGGGATGTCTTTTTGGTCATTGTTCTTTAGGGAACGGTCAATCGCATAGAACCATGAAAACGGCCGTCCAACGGCCGTGGTTTGTTGCGCCGTTCCGTCTCCGTCATCTGCCACATATTGCACCTGATAGGAAAGAACAATGCCATCAACAGAATCTCAATCCTTCCCAAAAGCCACCAGCTTCGGCACGACACTCGTACGCTCTAAAATCATGGGGCCGAACCCCCTCAAGCTCTGCGAGGAACTGCTTTGCGATGCAAGCATCCCCCGCGGGGCCCGCGTCTGCGACCTTGGATCGGGCACCGGTATCACCAGCGCCCTACTCGCTCGCGAATACGGGTTTGACACCTACGCCGTCGATCTGTGGAGCGACCCCGTCGAAAACCGCGCGTTCTTCGATTCGCTGGGAATCTCGCGCGACGTGATTCACCCTGTTAAGGCAGACGCCTCGCAGGGGCTACCATTTGAGCACGACTTTTTTGATGCGGTCGTGAGCATCGACTCCTACAACTATTACGGCCGCGATCCGCGCTATCTGGGCGAGCGTCTGCTTCCCTTTGTCAGGCGCGGGGGCATGCTTTATTTAAGCATCCCCGGCATGGTTTGCGACTGGCACGACAATCTGCCCGATTGCCTGCTCAAATCCTGGACGCCCGAGCAGCTCGACTACATGCACGATATAAGTTGGTGGCGTGCCATGATTGAACCGACCCCCGGCATTGAAATCATCTCGATGAGCCCCATGCTCTGCACGGCAGAGGCCTGGTCGGATTGGCTCGCCTGCGACAACGAGTACGCAGCAGGCGACCGCGCTGCCATTGAAGCCGGCGCGCTCAAATACCTCAACACCATCGCCATCGTGCTGAGGAAGCTCTAAATAATAGCCGCGCGAGGTCGTAAACAATAGCCTCTCGCGGCTTCATTAAAACGAGTTCTGAACAAACGCAAAGTGCAATACGCTACTTGCGCAGCGGCTTGGGCAGCGGAATACCGGCGGCGATGACTGCGGCGATGATCATGGCGACGATACCCTTGAGCGGGAAGCACATGAGCAGTAGGCCCACAACCATAACGGGCTGGCGCATGACGGCACCCATCGTCGATGCCGTGCAGACGGCAACGCAAAAGACCGGATCGGCACCGATAAGGATAGCGAAGCCGTAGCCCAGGCTCACGCCCGAGAAGATAACCGGGAAGAAGTGACCGCCGCGCCAGCCCAGGTTGATGAGAGCCGGGGTCAGCATGGCCTTAACCAGGCCAGTCGCAATGAGCACACCGGCAGGGATGGTCAGGTAGGTTTCCATGAGCACATCGGCCTGCGTCTCGCCGGCAAACATGGTGTAGGGCAGAGCTGTGCCGCAGATGGCGAGCGCCAGACCAGCCAGCATGGCCTTGACGATGGGGCGCTCCCCTATGGCATGGGCCAGTGCCTCGCTCGCATGCTCCGAGACAAAGTACAGCCAGCCGCAAGCCGTGCCGACAAGCGCCAGGGGGATGAGCCATGCGAGCTCGAGGTTACCCACCTCGGCAGCATCGAACCGCGGCATGCCCATGCCGCCGCCCACAAGCTGGCCAAGCAACAGGTAGGTGCCCAGACCGCCGGCAATCGCAATGCCGTAGACCACCGTCTTTTGCGCCTTGGGCAGCTTGATTGTGATCTCGTCGGACGCAGAGCCCTCGTCGCCGTCAGCACTTCCGGCAAGCGGCGCCACAAAGCCAAAGACGGGCGCGGTAAAGAGCGCCGTCAGGGCAGCCTGGGTACCCAGCAGCGTGAGCTCCCTAAACTCGGCGCCAAAGCGACGCATGCGGTCGCCGGCCCAGCTGCACAGACCCGCGATAACGCCGGTCAGGCCGGCCTCCGGTCCAATACTTCCGCCAAACAGCAGCGGCAGCAATGCCGAGAGCGAAAGCTTGCCCAGGTTGTCGTACGGGTAGCGCCCGTCTTGCTTAACCTTAGCCATCACCTGGTTGAGGTCGTCGGTCTTGGTGCCTGTAAGCTTTTCGTACAGACCGATCAGCAGGCCGCCCAGCAGGCAGACAAAAAACGGGTACGGCAAAAAGCCGAACGGGCCGCTCGCGAGGTCGGGCGAAGCGACGCCCAGCATGTGGGGGATCTCGGTCCACAGATAGTCGATACCGTGCTCCATCGCAAAAAAGAACAGCCAGACTGCGGCACCTGCGAACGCACCGGTCACGGCAACGCTCATTAAAAACAGCGCGCGGTTTTTGGGTTTGGCAAGGTTATCCATCGGGTCCTCCCGCGGTCAAAGTCGACATAGATACGTTTTATTGTAGAGTGAGCGTTGCCCGAACGAACCAACCATCTGCGCTGCAAACGGCACCATTGGGAGTCATAGTGGGGCAGGCTCAAGACTTATCCGTTGATAATCGAGGCAATCTCGCGCAAATCGTCGGCAAAGTAGATGCCTTGCTGACGCCTCGGGCTCGAAAGCCCTTTATCAATCATGTGCCCGAGCAGCGCCTTGAGGTCGTTGTAGTAACCGTCCAGGTTATACAAGATGCACGGAGCACTCAGGTGCCCCAACGATACCGCGGACATAACCTCGGCAATCTCCTCGAGCGTGCCCGTGCCGCCCGGAAATGCGATGAACGCATCACCGAGCTCGATCATCTTGGCTTTGCGCTCGGCCATGTCACTTGTAACGATAAGGTCGTCGATGCCCTCGTGCTGGAACTCCGCCTCGATAAAAAAGCTCGGCTCAACGCCCGTCACGTGTCCGCCTGCCCCGAGCACGCTATCGGCAAGCGCGCCCATCAGGCCCGATTTGGACCCGCCGTATACCAGCGCGTGCCCGTTGGAGCCAATCCAGTTGCCCAATTCTTGCACCGCAGGCAGAAATGCTGGGTCGTTACCAACGCTGGCGCCCAGGTATACCGTGATGTTCATATGCAATCCCCCTCGTCGTGACGCACGGCGCCCGCTTTAGCGTTGGCGTCGGCGATATTCGCGCACACGACGCGAAAGATCGGCGAGCTCGTCGCGATCGAGCTCTTCCAAATGCTCAAGATCGTCCATAAAGCGCGCCATGGTGTCCTTTTGGCGCAGCTTAATGAGCGTATTGCAGTAGTTCACCGCCACACCCGTGAGCATGGCGATGTAGAAGATGCTGATGACGCTCAGGACGACGGTAATAGCGCGAGCGACCGGCGTTTCGGCCGGGATATCGCCAAAGCCGATGGTCGAGACCGTCTCAAAGCTAAACCAGAGACCATCGCCAAACGTGAGGGTCGTGGGCTCGGACAGCCAGACAGCCGTCGAGCACAGCAGATAGAAGACGAGGAACAGCTCCGTAATGCGCACAAAGCCCGCCTGGCGCAAAACGTCAGCAAGCGTCCTGAGCTTTTTCATCGCGACCCTTTCCACGGACAACCAATCACGTTCGCTCGGTATTGTCCCACGCCTCCCCCGCAAACGGAACTAGTCATCAAGAACGCTTCTAAACGACGGGTTGTGAGGAACAATCCTCCCACGACAAACAAGAGCACGTTTCAATCTGCGGAAAACGGGGCGTTCCCGTCGGCCTCGCAGCCTGAACTAGTATCTTGATATAGACACACCGCCCACCGTCGTGCACGCAGCACGCGGAAAGAAAGGAAGTCCACGATGTTTAGACCTCTTCGCAGAAAGAAGCGTGCTATCACCGATCAAGAGGCACGAGAGCTGCTCGTTAATTGCAAGCGCGGCGTTTTTGCCGTCAACGGAGACGACGGCTATCCTTACGCCATTCCCGTTAACTACTACTTTGACCCCGAGCACGACAAAATTTACTTTCATGGAGCCAAGGCAGGGCATAAGGTCGATGCGCTCAAACGCAGCGACAAAGTCTGCTTTACCGTCTATGGCAACGATTGGTACAAAGACGACGACTGGGCACCCTATGTTCAGAGCACCGTGGTTTTTGGCCGCTGCCGCCTCGTGAACGATGATCCGGCGTTTGTCGAAGACAAAGTCCGACAGTTTGCCCTCAAGTACTATCCTTCTGCCGAAGAGGTCGAAGAGGAAATCAAGCAAAGTATCAGAGGCGTCCAACTGTATGAGATTACGATTGAGCACCTTTGCGGCAAACAAATTCAAGAAAAGTAGCAGACGTGGAAAACGCGCTCGCAAGCCTCTGCGTTCTATGCGTCCACGCACATTGACGACATGGGCGCAAGCCACGGTACCCGAATCGTGCGCCCCCTATACCCTAAAAACGTAGCGGTCCAGGCGGTCGCACGCTTCCCTCACGCGCGAAAGCGGCAGCGCCAGATTCACGCGAATGTGGCAGGACCCGTGGAACGGACGGCCATCTTGGTAGCCAACGCCCACGCGCGCCCCCTCGTCGAGCAACCACTGAATATCGCGGCCATGCTCGCGGCACCACTCGGTGCAGTCCAGAAACACCATGTACGTGCCCTGCGGACGCGAATAGGACACGCCCTCAAAATGCTCGTCCACGTAATTGCAGAAGTACTCGATATTGCCGGCAAGCACCTGATTGAGCTCGTCCACCCACTCATAGCCCTGCGGCTGGTAGGCACCGATAAGCGCATGCATGGAGAGGACATTCATCTCGTTGTAGTGGGTCTTGTTGGACACGGCGCACACGCGGTCGCGCAGCGTCTCGTTATAGATGATGTGGTAGCTGCCGACCAGGCCCGCCAGGTTGAAAGTCTTGCTGGGCGCGTAGAGGGCAACCGTGCGCATGCGGGCATCCTCGCTCACCGACTGCGTCGGGATATGCTTGTGCCCCGGCAGGATGATATCGGACCAAATCTCGTCCGAGATCACCACGCAATCGTGCTGGCGATAGATGTCCATGGCGCGCTCGATCTCGTCGCGCTCCCATACGCGGCCGCAGGGATTGTGCGGCGAGCAGAACACCGCAGCATGGATGTGGTTTTGCGCGAGCTTGTGCTCCATGTCCTCAAAGTCCATACGCCACACGCCTTGGTCGTCGAGCTTAAGCGGGCTGTGGACAATGCGATAGCCCGCGGCCTCGATGGACTTGGTAAAGCCGATGTAGGTGGGGCTGTGGACCAGCACCGCATCGCCCGGCTGGACATATGCGCGCAACGTCGACACGACACCGCCCAGCACGCCGTTTTCGTAGCCGATATGTTCAGGGCGCAGACCCTCGACGCCATTGCGGCGACTCTGCCATTCGATGATGCGGTCGAAGTACTCGGGGCGCGGGTTAAAGTAGCCAAACATGGGATGCTGGGCACGCTGCATGATGTGTTCCTGGACCGTGGGCACCGTGGCAAAGTTCATGTCGGCCACCCACATGGGAATGCGGTCGAAGCCCTCGTCGGGTGCGTTCGGGGCCATACCGGGGACCTCACCCCAGGAGTCAACGGCAATGGAGTCCATGCCGTGGCGGTCGATAAGCGAGCTAAAGTCATATTTCATGCTGAGCTCCCGTGCAAAGTAGGCTGTTTCGATAGGCGTTATTGTCCACCAGCGTGGGCGGTTTTGGCGCGGGGTTTGGCGCTTAATTTGACGGGTGCAGACGAATGGCAGGTTAGCCCCGCGCGTCGTTGACGGCGACTACGGTTAGCTGGGTTTCATCGACCGTAAAAGATATGTCGAGCCCGGCGTAGGCCAGATGATAGACGCGGTTTGGCTCGTGCTTGCTGCCCGCGCGGCGCGGATCTTGGCGAAGGACCTCGACCAAGCCGGGGAGCTTTGCGGGCGAGACCATGTCTTGAAGCGCTTGCGGGAACTCAACATCGAGCTCTTGCCACGGAGCACCCTCAATCCAGCCGCCGGTCGCATCCGGGTGGCAATCCGCGAACGGAATATAGGGCTTAATGTCGTAGATGGGCGTGCCGTCGCGCAGATCGGCCCCCAGCACATGAATGATGGGGCCATCGTCGGTAAGCTCCACGCGGTCGAGCTTGACGCAGGTAAGTCCGATGGGATTAGGGCGAAACGGACTGCGCGTGGCAAACACGCCCACACGTTCGGCTCCGCCCAGACGCGGCGGGCGCACGGTTTTCGACCACTTAACGTTGGTGCCGGACCTGTCCTGCGTTTTGGCATCGGCGGCTATGTCCTTAGCCGTGCCGCCGGGCGTGCCGTTTTCGAAGCGCCACAGCAGCCACAGGTGAGAGAAGGAATCCAGGCCCTCAACTGCTGCGTTGGAGGCAAATTCCGGTTCAAAGACGATGCGTCCCTGCAGATGAGGCGCCAAAAAGCTGTTGCGCGGAATGCCGAACTTCTGCGGCAGGTCGGTATGTATGTGTGCAATAGGTTCCATGCCGATCATTGTACGGCATGGAGGCGTGAGGCGTTGCGCGCAATTCTTCGCCGCGGTCCCCCGTCGTGCAACCAACGGTTGCTTGGAAGGGCACCTGCCGCCGCGTATGCTTAAGCCATCAACCAGCAGAAAGGAGCCGTTATGGCCTTTGCAGAAAAGCTCATTGCCATCCGTCGCGCCCATCACCTTACCCAAGAGCAGCTCGCCGCCAAGCTCTTCGTCACACGCCAAGCCGTCAGCCGCTGGGAACGCGGCGAGGTCACCCCGGGTATCGACATGATGAAGCTCATCGCCGCCGTGACCGGCGAGCCCCTGTCTCATCTGCTCGAAATGCCCGAGCACTATTGCCAGAGCTGCGGCATGATACTCACGCCCAACGACTGCGGTACCGATGCTGCGGGCGCCGCGACAGATCATTACTGCAAGTGGTGCTATGACCACGGCAAGTACACCTACGAGACCACGATGGAGGCAATGATCGAGGATTGTGCCCCGCGGCTGGCGCAAAACACCGGCATGTCGCTCGACGAAGCCGTCTCGCTCATGGGCGCCGTCCTGCCGCAACTGGAGCGCTGGCGCACCGTGCAGGAAAACGAGGAGCGCTACGGCGCCGAAGCGCGGGCGCGCTATGGCGATGAGGCTATCGATGCAGCAAGCGAAGCGCTGCTGGACATGGACCCCGAGACATGGAACGACATGAAGGAACTTGAACGCGCTATTCTGGGCCAGCTCTCGATTGCCATGGGCATTGGCGACCCAGAGAGCAACGAGGCTCGTAAGCTTGTCGCGATGCATCGTCGCTGGATTGCTCTCAACTGGGGATGCGAGCCCCAAGACGAGGCGTACCTGGGCCTCGCCCACGGTTATCTTGCCGACCAGCGCTTTGTTGACTACTACGACAAGCCCTGCGCCACCGGAGCCACGGCGTTTCTGGTCCAGGCCATCGAGTCGTCACTGGTCCGCGCATAGACCGCGGCAGCTTTGGGTATTTCAATCGAAACCTCAACCGATTGGAGACCTATGGCTACTAATCATGAGCTCGTGCTCTACGTTATGACCGGCTGCCCGTATTGCATAAAGGTCAAGCGCTTTTTGACCGATAACGGTGTGACCGTACCCGAGCGCAATATCTCAACCGATTCCGATGCCGAACAGACGCTTATCACCGTCGGCGGAAAACGCCAGGTTCCTTGCCTGTTCATCGACGGAAAGCCGCTCTACGAGTCGAGCGACATCATCGCATGGGTACAGAAGAACCTGCTCTAGTACGCGCGTTGCAACCGGCCCACCCCAACCCATACGGCCAAACATGTACACCAGCATCCAAAGTCGACATTTTCCGACATCTTTGGATGCTGGTGTACAGCTTTTTGTGGCTAGTCATCGGGGACGTTCTTAAATGACTAGTCGTTAAAGAACGTCCATTACAGTCGAAATTGTCAGCCCGGGACCGTCTCGGGCTACGATTGAGGCGCGCCCAGAACGGGCCGCCGACCGGGCGCCCGCGCACCCAATGACTACCCAACGGCTAACTAGCCGTGGAAGCGGGCTATGGGCGCAAGTGGCTGCTCGCGAAAGACGCGATCGACGGCGGCGCGGTATTCGTCGCCCTTTTTGGTCTTGCGTACAAGCTTGTGAACGGTAGCGGGGTCGGCGAAAGCGCACTTGGCGTAGAACCACCACTCCTTCATACGAAAGACCGCATTGCCGCCAATCTCGTCCGCATAAGCTGCAAACAGCGTGTCGTGGAAGCGCCGCAGCTCAGCAGCCGTTGCAGCAGGCCCGCCCTTGACCATGCGAGCGAGCGCAGGATTCGCGAGCAAGCCGCGCCCCAGCATTACATGACGTGTGCCGGGATAGGCCTCCACCAGCGCATCCATGTCCTCAAGATCAAAAATGTCACCGTTATAGGCGACCGGAAACGGAGCACGTTCCAGCGTCTCGCCATAAAACTCCTTGCGCGGCGAGCCCGTATAGCGATCCTTCTGTACGCGCGGATGCACGATTAGCTCTGCCAACGGCATGCGGCAATACAGATCGAGCACACGCTCGTATTCGTCGTCGCTCTCCAGCCCCAGTCTGGTCTTTACCGATACCGGCAACGGCGACCGCTCGCACACATCGCTCAAGAACACCTCGAGCTCGTCGAGATTACGCAAGAAACCCGAGCCCTTGCCTTTGGCGACAACCGTCCCCGAGGGGCAGCCAAGGTTGAGATTGACCTCGCGATATCCCATGTCGGCGAGCACCTGTGCCGCCCACACAAACTCGTCCGCGTTCTTGGACATCAGCTGAGGCACTACGTTGAGCCCCTGGTTATTGGCAGGATCGATCTCCTTAAGCGCCTTGCCACCAAAACGGTTGCCAACCCGCGGCGGCGGCAAAAACGGCGTGTAATAGCAATCGAGCGCACCGAAGCACTCCGCATGCACGCGACGGAACACATGCCCGGTAATCCCCTCCATGGGGGCCAACGATAGAATCATCAACATCTACTCTCAAATCAATGCGGCAAAGGAGCCGTCCCTTTGTCACATGCATTATGCCTTGTCCTCGAGGCGGCCCACAAGGCGGAGGCGGTTACTTGACGCCAGCCAGCCCTCCGACCGTCCCTGTGCAACGAAGGTGAATGGCGTCCACAAGCAGCAAGTAGGCCGCCCCACAGCAGCTCCCTCGCTCGCCACTTTTCCCTTGGTAGCGGCTTCATGCTCTAAAAGATGGCGCCCACGATCAGGCGATCACCAGCAGCACGCTGTCGGCCGCCATGCCTGAACAACAGACACCCTCCACTCATCTATACTCAAGAGCGTATGCGCATCGCCCCCGAAAAACGATGAGAGCCGAGGCCCCATGCAACAGCTCACCGAACAAGAAAAGAAACGCATCCAGCGGTACTGCACGTACCCCAAGATCGCAGCGACCGCACTCGTCATGTCGTTCGTAGCATGCCTGTTGATGTTGCCGCTCCAAATGATCAACGATATCGCGTTCCACCAAAAGGAATTCCACCCCGCGGGCATATATACTGCCATCGCACTCACTGCAATCGAACTCGCCATCTTTTGCTATTGCGCTCTTGCGCCGCGCTTTGGAATGCAGGGCAAACAGTGGAAGGAGCTGCAGAGCAGGCTTGCAGTGGCCCAGACCAACAAAGACCGCTCCGCGGAGGTCGCCAGCGTGCTCGCCACGCAAGCTGCTGGCCGCCTGCTCAAGAACAGCGATAACGATCTCGCGCGCAACCTGGGCGGTGCCGCCGAGGTCGCCGGCGCCGTAGGGGCAGTCGCCACGGCGGCAGACGTGCTAGCCGAAACCTCGAGCAATGCCGAGGCCATGGCAGACGCATACGACGTGACGATTCCAAGCGTCAAGAAGCAGATCATAGCTCTCGCGGTGGTGCCCGCCATTGTGCTGCTTGGCGTCTACATCCCGCAGTTTGTCCAGGGAAATAACGAGCTTCAGGCAAGAAAGGCTGCAGCCACCGAGCAGCTCGCCATCGCGCAAGATGCCTTGGAGCCCGTGTGCGAACGCGTCGCAGCAGACGACCCATACGAGTCGTATCACGACTACGGCTACCGCATTGTCGGCTATCTGCGCGATAATGACCTCGGCGCTCAAGCAGCCTATATCTACCTTTCTTTTGATGTAGACGGCACGCTCACGGACGTCGATTACGTCAGTCAGATCGACCCCGAGGCAAGCCTTGCAGACAACCTCGCCCGCGCCGAGCAGGATATCGCGACGCTCTGTGCCCCGCTCAACGGGTTGGACATTTCCGTTGCCACACCGGACCTCCTCACGCCATGCAGCCTGTCGGATGAATTTAAACAGACATTTTTAGCCGGATCCTTATACGAGGAGATCAGCATCAAGACGGAGGACGAATCCATCAAGTCGTACTACACCTTTGACACCGAGCCCAAGGAAGAGTTCGACGAATACACCCATCCGGAAATTAGGCTCATGCTCTCTGCAAAGGAAGACTAGCAGCTTACGCCCTAATTGACGCTCGCAAACGCCGCCTATATCTCGAGGTCTAATACTTTTCCCGAAAGTATTAGACCTCAATTTACAAGCCACTCAATATGACAAAGTGGCCGTCCCTTTGTCACATTATTCAGAGCGCAGGGCTTCCACGGGGTCTTTTTTGGATGCGCTGCGGGCCGGCAGCAGGCCGGCAACAACCGTCAGCAGCACCGAAATCGCGATGAGCACCAGCGCATCCTGCACGGGCAGGCTCATCAGATTGGGTACTTGTTTGGCAGCAAGCGCCCAGGCATTGACCGGAAAGCTCACGAGCACCACGACGACAATAGCGAAGACGCCGGCGATGAGGCCTTCGATGAAGGTCTCGGCGTTAAACACGTTGGCCACGTTGCGCTTCGACGCGCCGATTGCGCGCAGGATGCCAATCTCCTTTTTGCGCTCCAGCACGCTGATGTAGGTGATGATGCCGATCATGATGGAGCTCACGACCAGGCTGATGCTCACGAACGCGATGAGCACCAAGCTGATGGTATTCACGATATCGGTCACCGAGCCCATGATGATGCCCATGTAGTCGGTGTACGAGATTGCCTGCTCATCGTGGCCGGCGGCTTTGACCTGCTTGTTGTACGCATCGATATGGTCGAGTACTCGCTCCTTGGCCTCAAAGTCACGCGGGAAAATCTTAACCGAGATGGGGTCGGCCTCATCCGCATAGCCCAACGTGGTCAGATTGTTGTCGTAGGTGAGCTTCGACGCCTTGGCATAGCTCATCATGAGCGAACTCAGGTCCTCGGCGTCCATGTTGAAATGGATGGCACGAGCAAAGGCGCTCGCATCCACACGCATAGCGCTCGCCAGGTTGGCAAAACTCGACGACATCTGCGTCGCCATCTGGTCCATAAGCCCCGCTGCGCCCGCCTTGAGCTGGGACGATACCGTCGACGCTATCTGCTCGCTGATTGCCTTCATCACCTGGTCCATAGCCTGCTGCAGATACGGAGCCAGCTGCTTTTGCACATAGTCGGTCATCGCCTGCTGCAGGCGCTCGGCCAGGGCATCGCCGCCGAGGGCCTTGAGCTGACCCAGGCATTGCTGGGCTGCGGCATCATGCTCGAGATACGCCGAGAACGCGGCGGCAAGCTTCGATGCGTCCTTAAGATCATCGGGTGTCAGCGCCTTAAACTGATCAGACTGCAAAAAGCCCTCAAACAGCTGGTTGGCCAGCGTTCCCACCTGCTGCATTTGCTCGGGCGTGAGTTCCAGACCGTCAAAGATATCCGAGAAATCTGGGGCTGGCGCTTTGGCCATGATGTCGCTGAAGTCGATGTCCTTCCCAACGCCCGAAAGGTCAATGTCCAGCCCGGACAAGTCGATGCCAGAAAGGTCCATACCGCCGGCAGCGCCCGAGAGCGCAGACGTATCGAACGAGAACGCGCTCTTGAGCGCCGCCTCGTCCACACTGAACATGCTGCCCAGGTCCACGCCTTGTTTGGCCTCGCCTTGCAGCTCATCGAAAGACTTGCCCGTAAAGACATCCGTCTCGGGGTGGGCGAGTTGCTCCTGCACAATCTGCGAATCGGCGGCGCGCTCCATAAGCTGGCGAGTCAGCGCATGCGTATAGGCAATGCCCGGAGACAACGCGCTCGCATTGGCCGTCTCGTTAGGTCGCACCACGCCCACAATGTGCACGTCGATGCCATCGGCAACCTTGGCGGCCATAAAGTCGGTGTCGCCAGACATATCGGTCCACATGCCGGTCTCTTCGTTTTTGCGATACGCATCGGCCGGCGACAGCACCTTAAACGTCGTGGACAGCGCATCGTCGTAGGTAAAGTCGGTGCCGGTCTCGGGCGTCTCGATCTTACCGTCGGCCGTCATGGCACTGTTTACCAGATCGTTGAGCTCATCGATATCCAGCGCACCGATGCTGTAGAGCGTATAGTCGCCCACCGTGCCGCGGCTCGAAAGCACCATCACGGCTTCGTTGGCGGACGTGGGCCAGTGACCGGCGACGACATCGTACTGGCTGTCGAGCAGGCTCTGGTCGTCGATCATCTCGTTAAAGACCGAGGTTCCCATGGATTCCATGCTCACCGTTGCCGCCGAGCTCGCGCCTCCGCTCATGGCCTCGGTCATGGCGTTGGGCACCAGCCGGACAGGCTTCTCATCGCCCTTGCCGGCACGATAGACAACCGGCGATACACCGTAGCCGTACTGAATGGCGTTGACCTCTTTATCGATGCCGTCGCCACCGGCATCGAGCCATGCCTTAAAACTCGTCATGTCGTTGGACTTAACGCTCGCAAACATATCCTTTACGGCCGTGACCACAGGAATCTTATCGGTTCCCTGAGCCTTGCCGCCGGCACTGTCGTCGGACGAATCCACGTTTTCAGGCGAGTCATCATCCGCGGCCCCCTGCCCGCCCATCATGGACGACAGGTCGTAGTCCTGCTTGGAGATCGTAAGCGGGTAACTCGAAAGCGTATCCTCCTCGACCTTTTTGATGTAATTGTTCACGCCATTGGACAGCGCCAGAATCGCCGCAATACCGATAATGCCAATCGAGCCCGCAAAGGCAGTCATGGCCGTACGGCCTTTTTTGGTCATAAGGTTTCGGGCAGAAAGCCCCAGCGCCGTCACAAAGCTCATCGAGGTTTTGCGCGTAGGCTTGGCCTCACGGCGCGTGGCCTTGGCAACATCAAAAGGGTCGGAATCGTCGGTAATCTTGCCGTCCGCCAGATTGACGATGCGCGTAGCGTACTGGTACGCCAGCTCGGGATTGTGCGTGACCATAATCACCAGACGGTCGCGCGCCACGTCCTTGAGCAGATCCATGACCTGCACGGATGTCGTTGAGTCCAGGGCGCCGGTCGGCTCGTCTGCCAGCACAATCTCGGGATCATTAATCAGGGCGCGGGCGATGGCCACGCGCTGCATCTGCCCGCCCGAAAGCTGACTCGGGCGCTTGTTAACGTGCTCGCCCAGGCCGACTTTCTCCAACGCCTCGCGCGCACGCTGGCGGCGCTCGGCATGCCCCACGCCCGTGAGCGTCAGCGCCAGCTCAACGTTTTCCAAAATGGTCTGATGCGGAATGAGGTTATAGCTCTGGAACACAAAGCCGATGCGGTTGTTGCGGTAGGCATCCCAATCGCGATCGTGAAAGTCCTTGGTCGAAATACCGTCAATCAGCAGGTCACCAGAATCAAAGTGGTCGAGTCCGCCGATAACGTTGAGCATCGTAGTTTTACCCGAACCCGAGGGACCCAGAATGGCCACGAACTCGTTATCGCGAAAAGACAGGCTTACGCTGTCGAGCGCCACCTGCGTAAACGACTGGGTAACGTACCTTTTGCAAATACCTTTGAGCTCCAGCATGGACGGCAACCTCTCCTGTGCAGGCACCCCGCCCGCTCTCCCCCGCCGTTCGTATTCGACGCGTTTGTCCTACTCTATCCCCATTTTTCACCGACACCAGTGAGGAATGTAACGAACCGCACCAAAAAACGAGCAGGACGGTGCCCAAAAGAAGAGGTCCCGAGCGGGACCTCTATATGCTGGAGCTTATCTTGAAAGGTAGCGGACTACTTCGCACAGCGACACACGATCCTCGCCATGCTTTACGCGTCTTCTACTGCTCGCTATTCGCAATCGCCTGGTCGATAAGTTTGTTGAGTGCTGCACGCTGCTCGGCGGAGCTGATGGCTCCCACGATGGGCTCCCCTACGATGTTGCCATTCTGATCGATGACATACGTTGTCGGGAACGAGAACAGATTTGACGTGAACTTACCGGCCTCGCTATCCGACTTGAACCAGATGTTCTTATATGTCACGCCCTTCTTGCTCAGCACGTCCTTGGCATCTGCAATCTCGCCTTTGTTGCCATCGAGCGTAAAGGAATTGACGCCCACGACCTGGCCGCCCTTCTCGGCAAGCTCCTGATTCAGTTTCTCAAGATCGCCCAGCTCGCCCACGCACGGCTTGCAAGTAGTGAACCAGAAGTTCATGACGGTGACCTTATTCTTAGAGAACAGCTCGTCGCTATTCACGTCGTTGCCATCCAGATCCTTGCCCGTAAAGCTGGGGAACTTCGTCGCCTCGCTCAAAGCATTGGCACCAGCCGTCATGCCAGCGGTCGAAGCGTCGACGCTCTCGCCTGCACTCGGCGTGCTTCCACAGCCGGGGAACTCCTTCTCCAGGCTCTCGAGCTTGTCCTCGATCTCCTTGATCTGCTGTGCACCGGCCTTGAGTGTCTTAAGCTCATCCGCCGTAAACTCATCCTTGGCGCCGTCGATGGTCTTGAGCAGAAAATCGCCGTAATTGCTGCCGTCCTCAATCATTGCCGAGTCTTTATTTGCCGCATTGAATACCTTTTCCCACAGCGCGTTATCACTCGAAAAGATCTCGTTCTCCTTCTGCATGAGCTTCGCATACAGCTCGGCGGCCTCGTCGGCATTGGTCGGCTTCTGCGCAGTGAGTTCTGCGATCTTAGGATCGGAGCCCGCAGATTCGCTCGCATTGCCACCGGGCGCCGAACATGCCACAAGACACAAGGCCAATACCGGCACCATAAACAGGGCCGCAATCTTAGAAAGCTTCATAGTCATTCCTCCGTTTTGTCGAAGCTTGTTTACTTTTTATCAGCGGTCAAGGGAAGCTTTTCCGCCGACACATCCAGGCCATAGCGATAGCTGATGGCATCGACGGGACAGGCCCCAATGCACTTTCCGCACCGGATGCATTCGGCATGATTGGGCGCGCGGACCACATCAACGTCCATCTGACAAACCTTTGAGCACTTGCCACACGAGACACATTTGCATGCATCGACCCGGATCCCCAGTAGGGATACCTTATTCATGAGCGCATAGAATGCGCCGAGTGGACAAATCCATTTGCAGAAGGGGCGGTAGAACAAAACGCTCAGCACTACCACGGCAATGAGAACGGCAAGTTTCCAAGTAAAGAGATGTCCCAACGCAGATCGAATGCCGGCATTGGCAATGGCCAGCGGAATGGCGCCCTCGAGCACACCCTGCGGACAGATGTACTTGCAAAAGAATGGGTCGCCCATGCCCACGTCGTTAACCACCAAGACGGGCAGCAGCACCACGGCAAACAGCAGCACGACGTACTTGATGTACGTGAGCGGCTTAAGCTTTTTCGTGGAGAACTTTTTTCCGGGAATCTTGTGAAGCAGTTCCTGCAGCCAGCCAAACGGGCACAAAAACCCGCATACAAATCGTCCCAGCAGCACGCCGAGCAAAATGAGCGTACCGGTGACATAGTAAGAAAAGTTGAACTTAGATGAACCCACCACCGACTGGAACGACCCAATGGGGCACGCACCCGATGCCGCGGGGCACGAATAGCAATTAAGCCCAGGTACGCAAACTGTTTTTCCCGCGCCCTGATAGATGCCGCCTTTGGCAAAGTTTGGCAGGTGAATGTTGGTAATAAGTGTTGCCGCCGCCTGAATGAATCCGCGAAATCGGGCCAAAACATGCGACGCAGTGTTTTCTCTTTTATCCAATTCCGATACACTCCAAGCACAGCCTAATCGCTTTGGCCAGCACGGCATCCGCCTCGCCACGCATAACGCCAAAGCACACCATGGCAATTCCGACGATCAACAAAGCGACCTGTACCATGGGTTTTACCGCTTTGAACAACTCGACCACTCCTTTCGTTACGCGACCATTGGACCATATCGACTATAAAATCCGTGTTAAGCGCGATTTGGAATGTGCAAGGAGACTGTTATGCGTATTTTGATCGTCGAAGACGAGCGAGCACTATGCGATGCAATCGCGCGCAGCTTGCGAAACTTGGCATACAGCGTCGACTGCTGCCACGATGGACGGGAGGCGCTCGACCTGCTGGGCGTCGAAGTCTTTGACCTCGTGGTACTCGACCTCAACCTTCCCCGTATCGATGGCATGACCGTGCTCAGGGAACTTAGGAAAACCGATTGCGAGACTAAGGTACTGATTCTGTCCGCGCGTGGCGAAGTATCCGATAAAGTCGCCGGACTCGATGCCGGCGCCAACGATTACCTTACCAAGCCGTTTCATCTGGACGAACTTGCGGCAAGGATCCGCAGCCTTACCCTCAGGCGCTTCGCACAAAGCGACATAGTATTAGCCTGCGGAAAGCTCAGCTTTGACACCAAGGCGCGCATCGCTTCCGTGGACAGTGAGGCTCTATCTCTTACACGCAAGGAAACGGGAATCTTGGAATACCTGATGCTTAATCAGGGGCGACCGGTAAGCCAAGAGGAGCTTATCGAGCACGTTTGGGATAGCAGCGTGAACAGCTTTAGCAACGCAACCCGCGTTCATATTTCGTCGCTCCGAAAAAAGTTGCGCAGCGCTTTGGGATACGACCCGATTCGCAATCGGATTGGAGAGGGCTACGTTATGGAGGATAGCGAATGAAAAGGCTTTCCCTGCAATGGCGCATAACGATTATGACGGCACTGCTCACGTGTGCAGCATGCGTGCTGACAAACTGCCTGGTCGGCTATACGGGCATGCGCTACATGGATGCCATCGGCAGTAACATCTCGGCCTTTAACGCAACCGGCGAAGATTCGCCCCAGGCGTTCGACCCAACGAAAGCGACCCCCGATGACAAGGTCACGATCGTCGTAAACGACGCACAAGAGTCTTTTGGCACGACAACCTGGTACATCACGGCTGGAGTCACACTCCTTGGCGGCGCGCTGGCATACTTTGCGAGCGGCCGTGCACTCAAACCGCTACGGGCTTTTGCAGCCCAGGTTGAGCGTGTGCAGCCTGACAACCTAAGCGAAATCAGACTCAGTGAAGATGTGCCCACCGAGCTACAGCGATGCAGCGCCTCTTTCAACGACATGATCGCCCGTCTTGGCGAAGGGTTCTCTGCGCAGCGTCAGTTTACCGGCAACGCCGCACACGAGCTGCGCACCCCGCTCGCCCTTATGCAAGCACAGATTGAACTATTCATCTCCGAGCACTCCGGTTTGCAACCCGAAACTGCCGAGCTACTCGGCCTGCTACAAGAACAAACCGAGCGCATGTCTCGAATGGCCAAGGTATTGCTCGAGATGAGTGAGCTCCGCAGCGTTCCTTGCGAGGACGATGTGGAGCTTGGCCCCTTGTCCGAAGAGGTCCTCACCGACCTTGCGCCACTTGCCGAAAAAAGGGGCATAGCCCTCAATTGTGCTGGAGACGCTCTAGTAATCGGGAGCGACACGCTCCTCTATCGGCTGGTGTTTAACCTGGCCGAAAACGCTATCCGCTATAGCCGCACCGACTCGAGCGTTACCGTCTCCATCTGCGACAACGACAGCCACGTGTTCCTGCGAGTCGAGGACCAGGGCCCGGGAATACCCAAGCAGTACCGTGAGAGCATCTTCCAACCGTTCTTTCGTCTAGACAAATCCCGCAGCAGGGCATACGGTGGCGCAGGACTCGGACTAGCACTCGTTTGGGAGATTGCAGCGCTTCACGGTGGCACGGTAGAGGTCGAAACAAGTTCCGAGAACGGGACTACCATGCTCGTAAGCCTCTCAAAGGGGGCCACCACGTGATCCGACTGTCCAGGGGTCCCACTCGGCATTGTGAAACGCGTCCCAAAACTTGGACATGAGAAATGGGAGGCAGTTCGCATCTATGCCGAGGACGAAGTCCTGGCGGGGATTCAGGATGCGCAGAGGAAGCTTACGGCAGAAAACCCCGACAGAGTCGTGACCGTCGGCGGCAATTGTATGGTGTCGCTTGCCCTCTTCGATTACCTGCACGGGAAATACGAGAACGTTGGAATCGTCTGGATCTATGCGCATCCGGATGTATCCACGTTGAATGATGACTACCCCAACGCTCACGCCATGGTACTTGGCAGCCTTTTGGGAGAAAGTCATCCCGGTCTTCGGCGGCGAATAACGCGAATGTCCGCAGGCAGACTCCAATCTGTGCGCGGAGAAGCTGGGCGACGCAAACAAGATTCCTCGACCCGAGCATGGAGATGAATCCGTCTATCAGTCTCATCGCATACTCAGAGGAGGATGCCAGATATAGATCCCATTGGGTAAAGTCGCCGTTCATAAAGGGAATCACTGCATTGCGCTCGGCGACTCTCAAGGCACTCAGGCTTTGTTCTATTTTCTCAGCTTCTTGTTTGAACTGTTCGCTATCCAAAATGCCCCCAAATGCCGGCTTCTCAACAAATCAGAAAAAGCATTGGCTATACTGATGCGGACAGTTCCGGGAGGGGTGCAAGAGACGGAAGGGCCGTAATGGGTGAGAAGGACGAGCGGCCGGAGCGGGTGTTCCCCGGCAGGACAGACCCGTGGTTCATAGCGGCCATGGTGATTGTGGCGGGCGGTTTATCCGCGGCGTGTATCGCGTGTTTCCTGAGCTCGAGTCCCGCGCTCCTATGGGGCTGGCTCGCGCTGCTGCCCATCCCGGCCCTCGTGGCCCTGGCTGCCCTTCCCGTCCGCAGCAATCGCCTCGAGCTCTACGGCGACCGCCTCGTCGTCGTGTACGCTGGGACGCGTTCGGTGATACCCTACGCCCACGTGCGGGGCGTCCGGCGCACCAGGACGCTCTGGGCGGGGACGGCCAACTCGCTCGACCGCGTCTACATCGAGGCGCCCTACGACGGCGACGCCATCGTCTCGGTCAGAGACAACGACGCCCTCGTGGCGGAGCTGGGGCGCAGGTGCGGCCTTGGGCCCGGCGCCTGACGCCCCGAAAGGAAGAGAGGATGGACGTCCCGCACTGGCCCTACTGGAGGAAGTATTCCCTCGGCGGCACACAGGTCTGGTACGCGGACTGGGGCGACTGCCCCTTCGACACTGGTCTACATGAGCCCAGTTGAGTTCAGGAACGCAGGGCTGTCCCTGTAAAAAATGTTTAAGCAACCGTTGCAAATCCATTCTCCCGCGCAGAGAGCCCCGGGTAGGCCGAGCTCGCGTCGGGCATGTAGCCCATACGCCTCCGGGCGGCGGCAAGCCCGCGCCCGCCGCGCTCGCCGAACAGCTCAACCGAGCCCGAGCTGGGGCTGGCGGTGCCAGTGACGATACAGATGAGCGTTGACTTCCCGGCGCCGTTTTCGCCGATGAGCCCGTAGACGCGCCCCGCCTCGAGGGCGAGGTCGATGGGGCCGAGGACGGTCCTCCCGCGGTACGCCTTCGTGACCCCGTGAAGGCGGAGGGGCATGGCTGTCGTCATTGCGTTCCTTTCTCCTCGGATGGATTTTGGGTATGCGTCATGGGCCCCCGCGCGGGACGGGGAGCGAATCGACGCAGGCTCGAGGCCGGTTGGGTTGGGGTTGAGGTCCGGGTTCCACAGGCTTGCACAGCCCGACGGACGGGGCGTCCGGGCACGCTATGCTTAGGGAGCGGTGGGCGCCTCCGGGGCAGCAGGGGACTCGGACGCGGTGATGCCGGAGGTGTCGACCTCGCCGATTCCGGCGAGCTGCTCGATGAGGGGGAGGCCCGTCGGGTCGTCCACCTCGACGCCGCCGAGCACGATGGTGCTGTCGCGCGTGTCGATTTGGGTTGTGAACACGGCCGGGTCGAAACCCGAAGCGATAAAGCCAATGCCCGCGAGGACAACACCCGCGGCAACGAGCCCGCCCGCCACGGCGAGGTAGATCTTCTTCGCGCTGGTCATGGTACTCACTCCTTTCTACGCCGCGAGATGCGCGGCAGCGCCGCCCTTCTCGCCCTTACCCTTCCAGAAGGGCGAGGCGGCCTTCCTCGCCCAGAGCGCCGAGAGGCGCGCAATTTGTTTTGAGGCGGCCCAAGCGCCAGCACCAACGAAGAGCGCCACGCCGACGAGGCCGAGCCCCACGCCCGCCGAGGCGAGGGCGTACGGGAAGTGGCCGATGGTGACGCCGCTTACGGCAAGCAGGAGCTCAACTACGCCCACGCCCCCGAGTGCCGCCGCGACGATCCACACGCAGAGCGCCAGCACCCAGATGCAGATATAGACCGTGACGGCCACGGCGGCGAAGGCGGCGAGCAGCGGCACCCACACCGGGGAACCCACGATGGTCAGCACCCACAGCAGCGCGGTGCTGCGCCGGCGCGTCCTCGCGATCGCGCGCGGCACGGCGGGCAGGTCGTCGAGCGTGGCCTCGGCAACCTCGCCGGGGGCGCCCATGGCGGCCACGGCCTCCTCCTCGCTCATACCGTCCTCCATGCGGTCGGCGATGGCCTCCGCATAGAACGCCTTGGTCTCCTCCACCTGCTCGGCCGGCAGGCGGGCAAGCAGCTCGCCCAACCGGCCCAGAAACTCATCGCGCGTCATGGTGCGCCCCCTTAACGTATGCGTAAATCTCCCGTACGGACGGCCACTCGGCCAGGAACTCCTCGATGCGCGCACGCCCATCGTCCGTGATGCGGTAGTACCGGCGCAGCCGCCCGTTGTGCTCGGCAGAGCGCGCCGTGATGCACCCGGCCTTCTCCAGGCGCTTGAGCAGCGGGTAGAGCGTCGACTCCGTGAGCCCCATGCTCGCCGGCACGTCCTTCACGATCTGGTAGCCGTAGGACTCCTCGCCGGAGACGGCCGCGAGCACGCAGGCCTCCAGGAAGCCGCGCTTCATCTGGGCCTCCATCCGCACACCTCCTCTCGTCATATACTATGCTATACACACTATACGATGCAAGGTATTAGACGTCAACTCTCATCGCGAAGATTCTCCGGCCCCTGCGCGCTGCGAACGTGATGTCGCGGGGCGGTTGGCATTATGCATGAAACGTCAAGTAACGCTCTTTTGATCTACTTCCACTCGGCCCCATATGCCTTGTACAACGCCCCCTTCGACCTCGGGTTCAAGAGAGCCGCTAGTCTTCCTTTATACGTTCGGCATAATCGTCGGCGATACCCACAAATTCCAGTCCCGAGCAACAGGAGTACAATTGCTGCTATTGTTGCCAGCCGTTGGGAGATGGAAGATGGACTGCGATGGCTACCCATGCGTTCCCATGCCGTTGATGTGCACCGCCTTTGTGCCGGGACAGATTGACGCTGCGGTTGCAGGCATTTCCGACCCCGATTCGCGCGCCATTGCCACGGCAGAAGCGCTGTACTTTCGCGGACAGGCCACCCTCGCTGCCAAGACGGCGCGCCCCTATCTTGACGCCACCGATCCCGCGCTGCGCTATTCCGCATGCTTTATCTGCGGATACGCCAGCCTGTCGCTCAACCGTATCGCCGACGCCCGCCGGTGCCTTGCTGGCATCCTCGATACGCCGGCCGACGAGGAATCGCCCGCCATCCACGCCACGCATATCCTGTTCGCCTCGGCCGCGAGCGTCCTGCTGCACTTGCCTTCCCCGCATTCCGCCGAAGAGTTTTATCCACTTGCGGCGCATCTGCCCGAAGGCCTGCGCCTGTTCGCCAGCTACGTGATGGCGCACGCCTTGTATCTGCACGGCGAATACGGCCGCAGTCTGGGCATGGCGGAAAACGCCCTGATCATGAAACAGGGGAGCTATCCGATCTCGGAACTGTTCCTGCACCTGGCAGCTTCCATGGCATGCATGAGCCTCAAGGACATCGACGCCGCAAAGGCGCATTTCGAAACTGCTTGGAACATTGCGCGCCCCGACGGCTTTATCGAGCTCATTGGCGAGCACCACGGCCTTTTGCAGGGACTCATCGAGGCATGTTTAAAATCGCAATACCCCGACGATTTCGCTCGTATCATCGAGATCACGTACCGCTTCAGCTACGGCTGGCGGCGCATCCACAACCCCGATTCGGGCGAGGACGTGGCCGACGATCTAACGACCACAGAGTTCACCATGGCCATGCTCGCCTGCCGCGGATGGACCAACGCCGAAATCGCACGCCATATGGGAGTATCGCCGGGCACCGTCAAAAACCGCCTATCAGGAGTGTATGCCAAGCTTGGTATCGGAACTCGCGCCGAGCTGGTCGCGCATATGTTGCGTTAGCGACCGGGCTGCCAAGCGCATCGAACGCGTTCCGGAACCACGGCGCTTCGCTCAATCAATTTGGACATTTTGACCCTTGAACGGCACTACCGCCACGGGGCGACTTCTCGCAAAATTGGATTATTTCCACCGATACCTGCGGGATGGGAGCCAAAGATGCTTGATCGCCGTTCGCTACTTGTTGCCGGAGCGTCCTCGCTGGCGAGCATTATGTTGCCGCGCGTGCCGGGTACCTCAAACGCCTTCATACTGCCGTTCACGCCCACCGAAGCGTTTGCCGACGAAGAAGACCCCTTCAAGGTGCTCGTGCTCTCGCGCACCATGTTCGGCGTGGTGGTGGTCGATGTCGCCAACAAGATGAACCCCATCGCAGGCGCCCAGGTCACGCTGACGTCGCGCTATGCCGCGGGCAAACAGCTCACCGCCACCACCGATGACGAAGGTACGGCGATCTTTGAGATTGCCCCGCTTTCGGAAGGCTACGTGGACGAGGCGACGCTCCTTGACGCGTACGACTTCAACGGCGGCATCTCCATCAGCATGCCGGGCTACCGCGATGTCGAGATCCCCCTCGCGCGCATCCAGGGCGGCACCGCCATTACCGCGCCCACGCGTCCGCTCTCCGACGGGGAGCCGTACTTTCGCCAGCTTACGTTCGACGAGTGGGACATCCAGTACGCCGACGCCACGTTCATGGCGATGCCCAAAGACGATGCAGCAAATGCGCAGCCCGATACGCATACCTTTGCCGTACAGGCCCACCTGCCGCAGGGCGGGCAGGCAACGCTGCACATCAATAAGGTAATGCCCGCCGTGGGCAGCTCACCCGAAACCGTCACGCAGATTGGCCAGGTCAAGGCCAGCGCAACGGGTGCGGATAATCTGGCGACGTTCACGCTCGAAGACAAGTTCCTCGATGCGGCGTCGGGCATTCTGGAAGAAGGATGCAAACTGCACTTTGTGCTCGACTATCAGGGCAAAACCTACACGCTCTCCTCCCCCATGGCCGTTGCCACCGCACCGGCTTCCAAGGCTGAATCGGGCTCGACCACCATCATCCCCACCACCATGGATCAAGAGATCACTCCGTTCGATTTCCCCGCGGCGTTTCCCGGCATCGGCGGTAACAAGTTCACCTGCTGGATGCCCACGTTTCCGATCCTCTTCGATTTCTCGTTTGCCGGGTACGTGTTGCTTGGCGGAGGATACAAACCGGCCAGCTACATAAACGATTCGGGCAACCCTGATCCGGAGTACTGGAAGAAGTCGCCGCGCGAATCGGGCGCCAAGCAGGCAAACCGCTACCTCGACGAGATGGAGGGGAAGTGGAACCAATACAAGAGCATGAGCGCCGGCTCGGGCACCGATCCAAGAAACACCAAGCTCCTTCGTCACCATTGCACGCCGCTGTTCACGATGGATATCGCAACACAGGTGTACGGATCGCTTGCCTACGACTGGGTAGGCAAAACTTGGGGCGATAACAACGATCCGGCGTTCGGCAATATTAAGGCCCTCTTCCAAGTAAAAACCGACCTCAACTGGACCGAACAGTTTACCTTGGGCCCGGTGCCGTTTTTCCTAAACGTCAATCCTTGGGTGTTGGCAAAGCTGGCGCTCGCGGTAGGCGCCCACACGCACGGCAGCGGTGCGGCGTTCTTCAAAAACATTTCGCTCGACTATTCCAATACGTCGGGATCATTCACCATCCAGATTGGGCTTGCCGTCACCTTTGGAGCCGGCGTTGCAGGCGTCGCTTCCTCTGCCGTGCGCGGTGCCGCGTCCCTCACGGTGTTCATCGGCTACGAGAAGGCAGACGGCCACCCGCTTCCGCGACTGCGCGTGGGCGCAGACGTCGACGTCGACGTGATACTCCAGTTCATCATGTTCAAGTGGACCACCAAGGCCTGGTCGGGGTCGTGGCCCACACTCGCCGATTCATGGAACATGTCGGTCAACAACGGCGACCAGTATGTGCTCCAGCGCTCAGAGCTGGCCTTGGATGGAGATACGCCTTATACGCTGGATGCCTGCTTTGGCGCGACCGGCAATGCCGAGTCGGGCGGCGTGCCGCAGTTTATCGCGTCGGCCACCATCGTCACCAATGCCGAGCTGCTCGCATGCGCCGAAGTTGCAGCCACCGCCTTAAACGTCGCGCCGGTCGTGCGCGATTGGGAGCAAGCGGTCACGCGTATCGACCTCGAAACGGATGCAGAGAGCGCTGACACGGGACAGGTCGAGCATTTCGTCCACGCTCTGATGGAGAATGGCGAAAACGCCGCGCCGATGTATAAGTACACCTACATCGGCCAGGCGACGAACGCCGTTGCGGACCCGAACGCCAATTCTGCCGGCGTGTCGGAGGACGAGCGCGGCGGCATAAAGCCCTCGGGCGACAACGTGCTGTTTACTGGCGTGCTCAGCGAAGCCCACATGAAGTTTGCGGAGATCGCCGGCGTGGAATGCCTGTTCCGTATCGCTTCGGTGCGCTACGGCGAGGATGGCCGCTCGCGCCTAGTGGTACACACGAAGGCAAACGGAGCGTGGTCCGCGCCCATGCCGATCGACTTCCCCCTGGGCTTTGGCGAGGGCGACGTGGAGCGCAATGACACGTTCGATTACGACTTCGACATGGTGGAATACACCGATGGCGCGGAGCACACGGACGCTTACGTGCTGCTCGTCTCGGGCGAACGTCCCGCTGGCGACAACACCCTTTTCGACACGGCGAGCACATCCGGCATACTGTCCGTTGTGCGCCTGCGCATACGTAATAGCGAAGTTCGCGTGATATCGCACACGTCGTGGCGCAGTATCTCGCGCGGCCGCCTGCAGGAGGACGGCTACCATTGCCTGCAATGTCCGCGTATCACAGTAGGCAAGACGCTTGTCGACGGACGTCTGTCGGGCGCCTATCTCCACCGTCGCGGAGCCACCGCCGAGAAGGCGCTCGGCAGCGAGGCAGAAGTCGCGCTCGAGTGCTTTACCCTGTGGTCGGATGATTTGGGCGACAGCCTCACGTTCCGTCAGGTTCTCCGCTTTCCGCAGGCACCGTCGAGCATCGAGCTGGGCGCGCCCGAGAATATCAACGGCAAAATGGTGGTGCCCGTTGCATACGAGACTGCAGGCGGTTGTGGCTGTGCATCGTACGCCGTGATCGGTCAGTCCATCGCGGGTTGGGGCGTCATGTCGCCGGACCCCTCGGTGCCGCGCGTGGTACCGTGGCCGCAGCACACGGGCTTTTTGGCCACCGTCAACGAGCAGCTGCGGCACGTTACCTGGACGCGAGGCGCATCGGCATTTGCAGCGGCACCCGTGGGCGCAGTTGGCTGCGGCCCGGCGTCGTTTAGCATGAGCAACAACGGCCGGTGCGTGATGTACGTAGAGAACACCGACGGCAAGGTGGGACAGACTTACGACGAAGAAGGCAACCCGGTGGCGGTAATGGGCAAGCATTTCCGCATCTTCGCCAGCGCCCTGATCGACGGCCTGTTCACGGAGCCATTCGTGCTCTGCGAGTTGGAGCACCCCATCGATCAGATAACGACGTTTTTGACCTCGGGCGGCATGCTCTCAGCGCTTGCCACGCACATCGTGAGCGCCGAGCAGAGCAAGGCAGAACTGCACGGCATCGAAGTGCCCTTGGTGGCATGTGCCACACCACTGGGCGCGATAGCCAACCTGGGCGCCGTGGTGCCCGGGGCGGCAAGCGAGTCGTTTACGGTAACGGTGCGAAACGACGGCAACACCTTGCTGACCGCCGGTACGATCGACCTGTACCGAGAGGGCTCTAACCAGCCGTTCTCCAGCGCATCCATCGGATTCGGCGCGAACGCACGCATGGCATCGATCTACGATCCGGAGCTTGCCGAGGACGCATCGGCCAACGACATGGCACACGTGAAGTACACACTCGAGGCACTGGGCGAGCGCTTCGCCACGCACCCGCTGGTAGCCGATAACGGCAACGCCGTGCTGGCACCGGGTTGCACGGCACAGTTCCGCATGAGCTTCGCCATCCCCGAGAGTTGGAGCGACGAAGTGGGCAAACGCGTAACGCTGTATGCGAAGGCGCGTAATCTGGTGGCGCTCGATCCCGTAACGCTCGAGGAAATTCGACCGGGCGCAAACTCGGCGCTGGGTGCCGTACTGCACGAGCTTCATGTGCCCGACGCGGTATGCGAGCGCTCAGAAGTTCAGGTCGGCGTATGCGACAGCGCGGATGCGACGGGGCTTCACGATGCACCGATGACGGCGGACGGCGGTGGCGACTCGAGTGGCGGCGGTACTGACAAGGGCGGCGGCTCCGGCGGAAGCAGCTCCGGTGGCGGCAGTGGCTCTGGCAGCGGCAAGGATCACGGCACTAACAAGCGTTCCGGAAAAGCGGGCGTGCTTGCGGGCACGAGCGATGTCAACGCTCCCCTCATGGCAGCCGCTGCAGCACTAGCCGCAGCTGGTGCCGGCCTTGTCGCCTACAGCGCCCGCCGCACGGCGCTCGAAAACGACACCGCCAATGAGGTCAATTCGGATAGGCCTCGCTAGCTCCTAGTTACTTTTGTGAGAGACGCCGACTCGACTCATCGAACGCCAAAAGGGCTGGCCTCGGGTACCCGAAGCCAGCCCTGAGTCGCCTGACATGGGAATCGCAGTCCGCTACTTGAGCTTCAGCGCCTCCATCATGGGCACGGCAGCATCCCAGTCGATCTTCCAGCCGATCGACACGCGGACGGTTTCACCCGTTGCGGGAGCCGTCGCAAACAGCGTATGGCCGTTGTCGGGACCGGTAAAGCGCAGCCACGCTATGCCGTTGTACTCGACCTGGTCGGTTGTTGTCTCCTTGCCTTCGTAGACCTGCTCTAGGCTTGCAACCTCTTCCTCCGGCGAGCGCGGGAAGATGCTGATGTTCAGGCGTCCTCCAGTCTCGTCGTGGAAGAAGTTTGCCTTTTCGCGCTCTTCGTCGGACGAATCCAGCGTGTACCCATCGGCGGCCTCGATGCTGTACGACGCGCAGTCGATGCCCGTTAAATCTGCCTTCTCGCCAGAATCGGCCACGCCGCCGGCCGCCTTGAACTCCTTGGTCTCGCAGCCCGTGGTGTCAAAGTGCATGGCCTCGTGGTTCTTAGCGGGGGCGTAAGCGTCTACGAACTCGACAGTGATGGGCCCGTAGTACGCCGTCTTGGGCGCCCAGAAATATACGTACTCAACGGTCTCGCCCGGACCGATGTCTGGCCTCTCGGAAAGGTCAATTCCCTTGTGCAGATCATCGGGGGCCTCGCTTGCAACGTAGTCG
>CALHDP010000127.1 GCA_938023085.1 uncultured Collinsella sp. | reverse complement strand
TTTATCAACACCTGCACGCATGCGTTTCCGGGATACCTGGAGTCGACCACCGAGGGCCGTACCCGCGTGAACGGCCTCATGGTGTTCTACAGCAATATCGCCTATACCGCTGGCCCGCTGCTCGGCGGCGCCATCGTGAGTTGCTTTGCCACGCAATCGGTCTATCTGCTCATGGCGGGCATGATGGGTGTGGCGGCCGTGCTCTCCTTGGGCTGTCACGAGTGTGTTGCTCCCGCAAAAGGGGAGAAGCCGAAGGGCGGTATTCTGGGCGGCATGGCCGAGGGTGCGCGACTTACGTTTCGCGATCACGACCTGCGCCTCATCTTTATATCGGGCTTTTTGGGTTTCTTTGCGTTCGGCGCGTTCGATTCGCTGGAGTCGTTGTTCTACCGCGATGTGCTCAACGTGGATATCGTCTGGCTGGGCTGGCTGTCCTCGGTCGTGGGCCTCACTTCCTCGGTGGGCGCGTTCATCCTGACCAAGCTTTCTGCTCGCCATGTCAACCTGCGATTGCTGCTCGGCGCGCTCATGGCCGTGGGCATTGGGTCCATGGTGTACGTGGGCACCGATATGCTGGGGGTCGCGATTATCGGTCAGGCGATTAACGGTCTGGCCTGGGGGTTCCTGGAGCCGCTGCAGATGATCTTGATTCAGGAGCGTGCCGACATCAAATACCTGGGGCGCATTACCGGCTTTGTGCGTTTTGGACTGATGAGCGCCGGCGTGGTGCCGCTGCTGGCGGCTCCGTTTTTGGCGGAGGCTTTGGGCGTCCAGACGGTACTGTTTGGAGCATCGACCATTATTGCGCTGGTAGGAACGCTGTTCTTTGTCACACAAGGGAGACGCCGGGGGCGTTAGCTATACATCAAATTCTAATTTAATACCACTCACCAGAGAATTTCGACCGTTCACCGAGGATTGGAACAGATTGAAAAGTGGTATTAAAAACACGTTGGGTGTATGTCTATAATTGGTATCGAAAAGAAACGCGATGTATAGATTCGCGTGCAGGACAGAAAGGAAAAGCCATGAAGGAAACCGAGAAGATCGAGATCATGCACTTTAGCCAGGAGGGCTACGTCGAGGACGGCAAGAACGTCTACGAGGCCGGCAAGAAGATGACCGCGCTCGCCGACAAGGTCGCCGACGAGGGCTACGACGCCGTGTTCCTGATGGGCGTCGGCGGCACCTGGGACGAGCTCATGCAGCTCGAGTACCTCATGAACAAGTTCGGCGACCGCGACCTCGAGGTCTA
>CALHDP010000126.1 GCA_938023085.1 uncultured Collinsella sp. | reverse complement strand
CATAGAGGGATTGCAGCTCTCCATTAGATAAGGATGGCCCACTACGTTGAGCATGTCGCGGTCGTTTTCGTTATCGCCAAACGCCATCATCTCATCGGGCGAAATACCCAAGGCACGACCGTAATCGGCAAGCGCGGAACCCTTACCCGAATCAAAGCCGATAAAGTCCGTCCATTCGGTTCCCGACGTCATCACGTCAACACGGTCGCTAAAGAGGCGCTCGAAATACTCCAGGGCCGCCGGCTGATCCACCTCGGGCGTCTGGAAGGCAATCTTAATGACGTCCTCGTCGATGTCCTCGGGGCGGTCGACCACCGCCACATCGCAGTGGACCTCATAGCGCAAATGATCGACGAACGCATCGTTGCCGCTCATGGTGTAGAGGTGTCCCTCACACGAAAGGGTCACGTCGGCATGGGGATACGCAACCACGGCATTCGCGATATCCATAGCAAGACTACGCTCCATGGAGCGCTTGACGACGGCGCGACCCTCGCTCATGACCAGGGCACCGTTTTCGCATACATAGGCGAGCTCGTCTGCCACCGGCGCAAAGAGGTAACGCAAGCTCGCATATTGGCGACCGCTCGCCGGCATAAACACGATACCGCGACGATGCAGCTCATCGATGAGCTCAAAGGCCTCGGAACGCGGCTCGCGCTCCCCCGGATGCAGCAACGTGCCGTCCAAATCGCATGCAATCAGCTTGATTCCTTCAAGACCCATATGCTTTCCCCCACAGCATCTCATCAACAGAAAGACGGACTTTGAATAGTTGCCTCTCAAAGTCCGTCTTACTCATACGCACGTTAACCGCGCGCCTTCTTTACGATCGTAAAGTCGGGAGCCATACTCACAACGACATCCGCCGCACTCGACGCAAAGCGCCGGCCCGCATCGAGTTCACGGGTAACCACCGAGAGCCGAACACCCTCGACGCCTCGGAGCATGCGGCCCAAAACAGGCTGCACCGGCGTATACATGCGCACGGTATGCTCGTCCGAATCGCCTCGGAAAAGCGGCGCGTGCATATTGCCGATCTCCCAGCACGCATGCGCGAGCGCAATCGGATCCATTCGGTCAACTTCGACCAAATAAACCTCGGCGCTGCGCAGGCGCACGACAACCGCCACGGGCACCATGCCCGAGCGGTCGATGGCGAGCACGTCGCCGTCGGCAAGACGACCGCCGTCGGCAGTATCCAGCCGAACATCGATCGTGCGCCCCAGCTCCGTCACGCCCACAAACGCGCGCGTATCAGCCTGGTCCCAATCGAGCAGTAGCTCGTCAACTTCAAAGACGCCGCCCAACTTCCGGCGAAGCAAAAGCTCATAGGACGGATCGTTGAGATTTCCCAAGCATGTCGTCGAAACCAAGCGTTCAGGCATACTCTAACCCTCGACCTCGACGAGCTCGATATCAAAGTTGAGGTCCTTGCCGGCCAGCTCGTGGTTGGCGTCGAGCGTCACGGCCTCGGGCGTTACATCGATGACCACAGCAGGGACGGGCATGCCGCTCGGCGTGGACAGGAAGAGCTTCATGCCCTTCTCGATCTGCTCGATGTTGGGAACCTGTTCGGCCGGGAAGGTCAAAACCATCTCGGGATTGTGCTCGCCATAGGCATCGGCAGCCGGGATGTGCACGGTCTTCTTCTCGCCCACCTGCATGTCGACAACGGCGGCGTCGAAGCCCTTGATCATCTGACCGGCGCCGCAGGTGAACTCCAGCGGCTCGCCGCGATCGTAGGAGCTATCGAACTGCGTGCCGTCGTCGAGCGTGCCGCGATAATGGGTCTTGACCTTCTTGCCCTGGTTGGACATGGAAACCTCCGTAATAAGGGCGGCGCACAACGCGGGCCGCCGTGAACATATGGCGCTAACTATACCCTAGTCATACAATTCAAAGACAGTTTGCAAAGAAACGCTGCAACCGGAGGAACCATGGCATATCCCGTATTTGACCTACACTGCGACACCGCCGACCGCATCGGCTGGGCCACGCTCGATCTCGACCTGCGCTTTACCGCCGGCACCGACGGTTATTTCCCCGGCGACGAAACACATCCGCAAGATTTCGACCTCATCGAGGGCAACGCCTGCGCCATCTCGCTCGCAAAGATCGGCAACACGCCGTGGGCACAGTGCTTCGCCACGTTTGTCCCCGACGAGATTCCCACCGCCCACGCCGCGCGCTTCCAGGCGCAGATCATGGCGCATATGAGCGGCCAGGCAATGCTCAACCACGACCGTATGGTCAACGTGCGCAGCGCCGCAGACATTCGCCCCGCGCTCAAGGACGGCAAGGTCGCTTGCATCCACACCATCGAAAACGCCACGTTCTTTGCCGAGGACCCCGCGCTGATCGAGGTACTCAAGAGCCTGGGCGTGCTCATGTCATCACTCAGCTGGAACGCGCAGGGACCGCTCGCGAGCGGCCACGACACCCACGCCGGCCTCACCGCCGCCGGCATCGAGGCGCTTACGCAGATGGAGCACGCCGGCATGGTACTCGACGTCTCCCACCTCAACGATGAGTGCTTTGACGAGGTTGCCGCCCACGCCACGCGCCCCTTCGTCGCCAGCCACTCCAACTCCCGTGCGGTTTGCGGCGTCAAGCGCAACCTCACCGACGACCAGTTCCGCACCATTCGCGACATGGGTGGCATCGTCGGCCTCAACTACTGCAGCGAGTTCCTTTCCAACGACGCAACCGACAAGACCGCCGCAGATGTCACTTTCGACCAGCTGGCGGCACATATCGAGCACTGGCTCGACCTGGGCGGCGAGGACGTCATCGCGCTCGGCGGCGACTGGGACGGCGCCACTGTGCCCGCTTTCCTCTCCGATGCCAGCATGATGCCCGAGTTCCAGAACATGCTCTCCAAGCACTTTGGCAAGACCGTGATGCAGAAGCTCTGCAGCGACAACGCGCTTGCCTTCTTTGAGCGTTATTAATTTCACATCCCTTGAGCGGGCCGGCATGCCGAACGGTCGGTATGCCGGCCCGTCCCCAATCTGAAGGACCGCTTTTGACGCAGCAATTTACGATTTCCGTACCCCGACCGGATGGGACGCCCATCCCCGTCGTCGTTACCAAAAAGCGCGTCAAGAACTTCAACCTACGCGTCACATCGAGCGGTGAGGTCCACGCCAGCGCACCGCTCGGCGCCAGCCGCGAGCGTATCGAAACGTTTGTGAAGCGCAACAGCGCCTGGATTATCAGCCGACTTGCCCAACGCGAGCAACGTCAGGCGACGACGCGAGAGCCGCTCAGTCCCTCGTCCATCATTGCGCTTTGGGGCAAACCCATCACCGTTCAGGATGCACTCGACCACAACTTTGAACCCCCCGCGCCGCGGCCCAAGCAGGCTACCTTCGCAAGTTTTATGGGTACCGACGAATCGGACGAAGGCCCACAGGCCAAGCGGTGCGCAATCCTCGACGGCCTAACGTCCAACGAGCTCCAAGTCCATATCGACCAGCTCTATACGTCCGAAGTCACATCGGCGCTGCGTGATATGGTGCACGCATACGAAATCGCAATGGGTGTCGCCGTATCCCGCGTTTCCGTGCGCGGCATGAAAACGCGCTGGGGATCATGCACGCCCAAGACCGGAGCCATTCGCATCGCACGCGAACTTGCCGCCTATCCCATCGAATGCCTCGACATGGTTGTCGCCCACGAGCTCGTCCACTTGCTCGAGCCAAGCCACAATCATCGGTTCCACGCCCTGCTCG
>CALHDP010000125.1 GCA_938023085.1 uncultured Collinsella sp. | reverse complement strand
CGGGCGCTGTGTGCCGCTGCTGGAACTGGCGCGACGGCGTTCGCACGGCGCTGTCCGATGATTCGGCCGATGCGTTCCTGGCG
This sequence comes from uncultured Collinsella sp., assembly GCA_938023085.1. Classification (GTDB taxonomy): domain Bacteria; phylum Actinomycetota; class Coriobacteriia; order Coriobacteriales; family Coriobacteriaceae; genus Collinsella. The sequence continues at coordinate 5,372 of CALHDP010000125.1, read as the reverse complement.
ATTGAGTGCGTGGAGCCCGAGCGGATGGGGGATTGCCAGGCCGCGATCGATCGCTTAGCCGAGCTGCTCGAGCGCTATCTGGGAGCGACGGTTGTCGTTAAGACGCTTGTGACCCGCGACAATCCCTGCGTGGAGCTGTAGCGACGCCTGCGGATCATGTTCGCCGGTCAAAACCACCACAAAGGTGCCTGTCCCCTTTGTGGTGGTTTTTATGTTGATGGGTTAACAAATGGGGTATTTGGGTACAGGTGTCGCCTTATGCGACTAAGATGTTTACCCGTAAGCATTATGCAAGCGAAAGGCGGTCGTCTCCCATGCAGCAGAACGACGAGACACGTTTCGAGGACTTTGTCGGACTGATCAGCGGGCTCTACAAGGAGATTCAGCGCATTAAGACATCCGAGGGCGCAAGGCTGGGCCTCAAGGGCTCCGACGTTATGTGCCTTTACTATCTTGAGCGCAGCAAGGACGGCCTGACTGGCGCTGACCTGGCTCGCATGGCAGGCGTGACCCGCGCCGCCGTCTCGCGTACGCTCGCGCATCTGGAGGAGGGCGGCTACGTCGAGGTCGACGATTCGGGCGATGCCGCCGTTAAGTATCGTGCTCCGGTGCGCCTGACCGCTCTGGGCGGCGAGAGCATGAGCGAAGCGGACCGCATCATTCGCGAGGTGCTCGATACCACCGGTAAGGCTATGGGTGTGGAGCAGCGCGAGCAGATGTATGCGTCGCTGCGCACGATTCTCAACACCCTGCGCGAGCTGTAGGGCCGCCAAGGCTTTTGCTTCCAATTAACAACTGCATAGTCCTGTTTGAGCGCGTATACCGTGCCGGGGCCTTGCTGTCAAAATTCCCTGCGCGGGACCTGCGCAAGAAAGGATTCGCTATGTCCGTCCGCATTATTACCGATTCCGCAAGCGATATGTCGCCGGCCGAGCACCCAGCACTGGCCGTTTTGCCGCTGTCCGTCACCTTTGGCACCGATGTGTACATGGATGGCATCGACATCGATCACCAGCGCTTTTACGAGATGCTCGTGGAGCGCGATGAGCTGCCCAAGACCGGCCAGGTCAACCCGTACGCGTTTTCGCAGGCGATTGCCAAGGTTCGTGAAGCCGGCGATGAGGCTGTGATTATTACCGTGGGCGCTAAGCTATCAGGCACCAATCAGAGTGCCCGTACCGCACTTGCCGAGGCGCCGGGCGGCGACGTGTACGTGGTGGATAGCAATAACGTCACTCTGGGCGAGCGTGTCCTGGTCGAGTATGCCCTGCGCCTGGTGGATGAGGGCCGTAGTGCGGCCCAGATCGCGGCGGCCGTCGAGGCCGTCCGTGACCGCGTGGTCGTCATCGGCCTGCTCGAGACGCTGGAGTACCTGGTGCGCGGCGGTCGTCTGTCTGCTGCGGCCGGCGCCGTGGGCACGCTGCTCAACGTAAAGCCTGTGGTGGCTGTCGAGGACGGTCTGATCGTGCAGCTGGGCAAGGCGCGCGGTTCCAAGAACGGCCGCAACCTGCTGAACCAAAAGGTCGAAAAGGCGGGCGGCATCGACTTTTCCATGCCGCTGGCGCTCGGCTATACGGGTCTTTCGGATGCGGTGCTCAAGAAGTATATCGAGGACAGTGCCGCGTTGTGGGCCGGCCATGCCGAGGGTGAGCTGCCCATCCACACTATCGGCGCCACCATCGGCACCCACGTGGGCCCCGGCGCTGTAGCCGTAGCCTTCTTCCGCCCCGCCAACTAGCTTTCCGGTCAAAACCACCACAAAGGGGACAGGTACCTTTGTGGTGGTTTATGCTGGGTTCGGTTGAAAGGAGCACGCAATGGCGTCTGAGGGCTTTTTTGAACGGGTGTACGAGGTGGTCGAGCAGATCCCCGAGGGGATGGTCGCCACGTATGGTCAGGTGGCGCTGCTTGCCGGTCGACCACGAAGTGCGCGGTATGTGGGGTATGCCCTGCATAGCAATCCGCGCCCCGGCGAGATTCCCTGTCACCGCGTGGTGTTTGCCGACGGGCGCATATGCGAGGGTTTTGCTTTTGGCGGTCCCGATGCTCAACGTGAGCTTTTGCTAGGGGAGGGTGTGGCGTTTAAGGACGACATGCACGTCGACCTGGCCGTCTGTCGTTGGCCTGCCGGACTCTAACAGCTCTGCCGTGGCCAGAACCACCACAAAGGTGCCTGTCCCCTTTGTGGTGGTTTTCTGTTGCAGGTTTACCGGGGCTAACTTATGGAGAAGCTATGGCGGCGAATATTGATGCTGCAAAGTAAACCACGGTGAACTATATTGTATTCAGCAACGGAGCAGGCAATAGGCGATGAAAAAGCCTGCCCTGTTGAGTTTGATTCGCATTCCTCCCCTCTGTGCGATTCAACGGTGTACTTCGGGAACAGGCCCGCTGGCAACTAACTGCCGGCGGGCCTGTTCCTGTTTGTCGGGGGAGTGCGATGGGCGGAGCCGAACAGGTCGGGCATCAAAAAAGGCGGACGCCGTAGCGCCCGCCCTAAAGCAATCGAAAGCTCAAGCCAGCAGATCGGTCTAGTACACCATGCCCATGGCGTCCTGAACCTCTGCCAGGGTCTGATCGGCGATCTCGTTGGCGCGACGGTTGCCCTCGTGCAGGACGTCCTTTACATAGTCCAGATCGTTCTCGTAGCGCTGACGGCGCTCGCGGATCGGCGCGAAGTACTCGTTGACGGCCTCGGTCACGTACTTCTTGAGCTGGCCGGAGCCGCCCATGCCGATCTCCTCGGCAATCTCGACCTCGGAGCGACCGGTGCAGATGGCGGCGGTCGAAAGCAGGCCGGACACGCCGGGGCGGTTCTCGGGATCGAACGTGATCATGCGCTCGGAGTCGGTCTGGCTCTTCTTGATGCGTTTGGCCGTCTCCTCGGCGGTCATCGAAATATTGATGGCGTTGCCGTAGCTCTTGCTCATCTTGCGACCGTCCAGGCCCGGCAGCAGCGGGGTCTCGGACAGCAGCGCCTCGACCTCGGGGAACACCTTGCCGTAGCGGTTGTTAAAGCGGCGGGCGATGGTGCGGGTGAGCTCGATGTGCGGCAGCTGGTCGCGACCGACCGGCACCACGTTGCCCTTGCAGAACAGGATGTCGCAGGCCTGGTGCACCGGGTAGGTGAGCAGGAGGCCGGTAAGCTCGTGGCCCGAGGCCTCCATCTCGGCCTTGACCGTGGGGTTGCGCGCCAGCTCGGCCTCGGACACCAGCGACAGGAACGGCAGCATGAGCTGGTTGGCGGCGGGCACGGCGGAGTGCGCGTAGATCATGGTCTTGTCGGGGTCGATGCCGCAGGCAAGGTAGTCCATGACCATGTTGTACACGTTGTCCTGGATGTGCTCGGTGGTGTCGCGGTCAGTGATGACCTGGTAGTCGGCGATGAGCACGTTGGTCTTGGCGCCCATGTCCTGCAGCTCAACACGGCCCTTGAGGGTACCGAAGTAGTGGCCCAGGTGCAGACGGCCGGTGGGGCGGTCGCCGGTGAGCATGGTGAACTTCTCGGGCGTCTTGGTCAGGCCCTCGCGAATGGCGTTGCTCTTTTGCAGCGCGACTTCGTAGCTGTTCTCGTTTGGCATGATTGCTCCTAACGTATGTTCATGGGTCAAGATGATAACGCGTTTATTGGAGGGGCGGGACGTAAGTAGGCGAGGGGCGGGAGAGGGGTGGCTTGTGCGGTGGGTGCGGCGCGGCCGCGCTTGGCCAACGGTGCCTTGGCACATCCTTGGCAGCTTGCCCTAGAGCTTGTGGTGGCGCTCTTCTTTGCGCTCCTCGGCTGCCTGCTCCTCCTGCTTAAAAGCGGGGTCGTCGGGGGTGACGAGCTCGTCCTCGTGCGTGCGCTTGTTGTAATGGTGGCGCAGCACGGGCTCAAACAGATGCAGATGCTTGGCAAAGGCCGCCGAGCCAATGGCGAGCACGGTAAAGATGAGCACACGCATGGGCACCTCGACCTGGTTAATCGCGGCGGCGCCGGCCGAAAGCATGATGCACCAGGCATAGATGAGCAGCACGGCCTGTTTTTGGTTGTAGCCTTCTTGGATCAGGCGGTGGTGGATGTGGCCCTTGTCGGCCTGCCCGATGCTAATGTGGGCGCGCTTGCGGCGCACGATGGCGCTAAACGTGTCGATGATAGGCACGCCGGCAACGATGAGCGGGATGATAAGCGAGGTGAGTGCGGCGGTGCGGCTCACGTTGAGCAGCGAGATGGAGCCCAGCGCAAAGCCCAGAAGCAGCGACCCCGAGTCGCCCAAGAAGATGCTTGCGGGGTTGAAGTTGTAGCGCAAAAAGGCCAGACAGGCGCCAAAGAGCGCAATGGAGAGCGCGGCGGCGTCGATGCGGCCCGAGAGAACGGCCATCGAAAACATGGTGAACGAGGCGATGCCGCAGATGCCCGTGGCCAAGCCGTCGAGGCCGTCGATGAGGTTAATGATGTTGGTGAATGCCACCAGATAGATTACGGTGATGGGGTAGGCGAGCCATCCGAGCATGATCTCGCCGGGAGCAAACGGGTTGACGATGACGCCGATTTTTAGGCCGCCCATGCAGGCGATAAGCGCGGCGAGGACCTGTCCGGCCAGCTTTTGCTTGGGCGTGAGCTGGAAGACGTCGTCGATAGCGCCGGTCGCAAAGATGACGGTAAAGGAGAGCGCCAGCATGGGATAGCTAATGTGAAGGCGCGGGTGCGGCACCAGGACGGGTGGCCAGCCTAGGTACCAGGTGCCTAGGATTTGCACAGTGCAGGCGACGACCAGGCCCAAAAACACCGCCGTTCCGCCCAAACGCGGGATGGGCTTGGTGTTGATGCGGCGCTTAGAAGGATAGTCGACGGCATCGAGCTTAATTGCCAAGCGCTTGACCAGGGGCACCGCGAGGAAGGTCGTGATAAAGGCCGCCGCTGCCACGCATAGGTACGGTATGTAGCTCGGGGATGAAGCCATGAATCTAAAAACCGCCAAGCGTCGAAGGAAAAGGTCAGAAGAACGCCATGCGCAAAGGGCATAGCCGAACCATAATACTCGACCAAGGGGGGTGCATGTAATTGCACGCAGCGATAATCACGCGCTTACCAGATATTGGGATGTTGTCGATGGCTTGTCGGGATGCCGGCGGGAATCCATATGGACTGTAATGGTGATTTGCGGCAAAAGAAAACCACCCCCCACGTTACGAAAATGAACCCACCTAAAACAGGTGGGTGCCCTCATCGACTGTTCCAGCGTCCTTAACAACGAAGGATACCTGTACTAGGTACGACTGTGTGGGCTCCCTAAATAAACGCGACGGTTCACCCAGTTGCTCCGCGGGGGGCGGAATAACTACATCATAAAGCGGCACTTTGTGGATTCCAGTCTTGACATTACAAAAATCGT
>CALHDP010000124.1 GCA_938023085.1 uncultured Collinsella sp. | reverse complement strand
ATGACCTCGACGCCGGCAAACGTGGTCTGGCGGCGCTTCTTGTCGTCGGTGGGGCTAATACGTACCAGGCGGTGCACACCGGCCTCGGCACGCAGCATGCCAAACGCGTCCTTGCCCTCGACGGTAAAGGTCGCACGGTCGATGCCGATGACCTCAGCCGCGGGGCAGTCGTTAATGGTGACCTTCCAGCCGCGACGCTGGCAGTACTTCATGTACATCTTAAAGAGCATGAAGGTCCAGTCCTGCGCCTCCAGGCCACCCTGTCCGGGCTTGATGGTCACAATCGCGTCGCCGTGATCGAACTCACCGGTAAACCAGCTCGAAAGCTCGAGATCGTCGATAGCGCGGGCCAGGCGTTCTGCCGTAGCGGCAGCCTCCTCGCGCAATGCGGCGGCATCGGGGTCGTCGCCCATCTCCTCGGCAAGCTCCAGCGCCGCGCGGGCGTCAGATAGCTCGCCGCGCGCGGTATCCACGGCAGCGATATCTTCCTTGGCGCGAGCGATCTCCTCCATGGTGGCGCGAGCGGCGTCGGCGTCATCCCAAAAGCCAGGGGCCACGCTTTTGGCCTCGAGCTCGGTCACACGCGTGCGCTTCTCGTCCAAATGAAGATACGACTCGACCTCGCCGAGCCGGTCCGCAAACGCGTCCAGCTCGGCGGGCGTTACCTCTAAAGCCTCGGCCATTAACGATTCCTGCCGTGGCAGTACTTGAACTTCTTGCCGCTGCCGCAGGGGCAAAGGTCGTTGCGGCCCACGTTGACATAAGGGTCATCGCTCTCGGACTTGCGGTAGGTGGTCACCTTGCCGCCGTTGTTGACAGCAGCCGGGCCTCCCTGGACGGCCGTACGAGCCTGCACCTGTGCCTGCTTGCGCAGCACCGAGTTGCCGTTGTCGCCATCGACATCGGCGGGGCCGGAGAAGCGCGCACCCTCGAGCGCGGGGTCCTCCTTGTGCTCCACGGCCTGCGGGGCGGCCTTGATCTCGATGCGCAGGACGGTGCGCAGGTAATCCTCGTACATGGTGTCGACGAGCATCTGGAAGGCACCATAAGCCTCAGTCTTGTACTCGACCAGCGGGTCGCGCTGACCAAAGCCGCGCAGTCCGATACCGGTCTTGAGGTAGTCCATCTCCTGCAGGTAGTTCATCCAGCGGGTATCGATGACGCGCAGCATGACCTGGGTGTTGAGCTCGCGCATGAGGTCCTCACCCAGGCGCTCGGCCTTCATGTTGTAGCACTTCTCAACGTAGGCCAGGACATCGGCAGCCAGGGCCTCGTAATCCTCGTCGGGGAACTTGGGCGTATCGATATGGCCGGTCAGCTCCACGACCCACTTGCGCAGGCCCTCGAGATCGCGCTCGCCATCGTGGCTGTCCTTGGTGCAGAACTCCTGCACGCAGCGGTACACGGTGTCGTGCATGACATCGGTGATGTGGTCGGTCAGATCCTTGCCGTCCAGAATCTTGTTGCGCTCGGCGTAGATGACCTGGCGCTGCTTGTTCATGACGTCATCGTACTCGAGGACGCTCTTACGCATGGAGAAGTTGATGCTCTCGACCTTGTGCTGGGCGCTCTCGACGGCCTTGGAGATGATCTTGTGCTGGATGGGCATGTCGTCGCCCATGTCGGCCGTGACCATCATCTTGGAGACGCGGTCCATCTTGTCGCCGCCGAACAGGCGCATGAGGTCGTCCTCGAGCGACAGGTAGAACTGAGTCTCGCCCGGATCGCCCTGACGGCCGGAACGGCCGCGCAGCTGGTTGTCGATACGACGGGATTCATGGCGCTCGGTGCCGATGACGGTCAGGCCGCCGGCGGCAAGCACGCGCTCGCGCTCGGCCTTGCAGGTCTCCTTGGCCTCGGCGTTAAACTGCTCGAGCTGCTCGGGCGTCACGTCCTCCATGGTCAGGCCCTCGTACTCAAGGCGCTCGCGCACCAGCTCGTCGGGGTTGCCGCCCAGCAGGATGTCGGTACCACGACCGGCCATGTTAGTAGCGATGGTCACGGCGCCGTAGCGTCCGGCCTGGGCAACGATATGAGCCTCGCGCTCGTGGTGCTTAGCGTTGAGGACCTCGTGCGCGATGCCGCGCTTGGTAAGGGCGGCCGACAGCTTCTCGGAGCTTTCGATGGAGACGGTGCCCACCAGGACCGGCTGGCCCTTGGCGTGACGTCGCTCGACGTCGTCGGCAACGGCGTTGTACTTGGCCTGGATGGTGCGGTACACCAGGTCCTCGTGGTCAACACGCTGAACGGGCTTGTTGGAGGGGATGACCTCGACGGGCAGCTTGTAAATCTCGCGGAACTCGGCATCCTCGGTGAGTGCCGTACCGGTCATGCCGGAGAGCTTGTCATACAGACGGAAGTAGTTCTGCAGGGTGATGGTGGCCAGCGTCTGGTTCTCCTCGCGCACGAGCACGCCCTCTTTGGCCTCGATGGCCTGGTGCAAGCCCTCGGAATAGCGGCGGCCTTCCATGATGCGGCCGGTGAACTCGTCGACGATCTTAACCTCGCCGTTGGTGACCACGTACTGCTTGTCGCGGTGGAACATGTACTGGGCCTTCAGCGCCTGCTGCAGGTGGTTGACCAGCTGGCCGGAGAGATCGGCATAGATGTCCTCGATACCCAGGCGGCGCTCGATCTTCTTAAGGCCGCGCTCGGTGGCGGCGATGGTGTGCTTGGCCTCGTCCATGACGTAGTCGCCCGTGGGCTCGACGTCCTCGGTGGCGGTGAGCATGTCGTGCGAGACGTCCTCGCCGCGCTCCAGGCCGCGCACGGCACGCGCGAAGTCCTTGTAGGTGCTGGCGGACTTGGTGCCGGCACCCGAGATGATGAGCGGCGTTCTGGCCTCGTCGATCAGGATGGAGTCGACCTCGTCGACGATGGCGTAATGGTGGCCGCGCTGCACGCGCTGCTCGGGACGGGTGACCATGTTATCGCGCAGGTAATCGAAACCGAACTCGGAGTTGGTGCCGTAGGTGACGTCTGCCTGGTAGGCCGGACGCTTGAGCTCGAGGGGCATGTTGTTCTGGAGCAGACCGACGGTCATTCCCAGGTACTTGTAGATGCGGCCCATCCACTCGGAGTCGCGCTTTGCCAGGTAATCGTTGACGGTAACGACATGCACGCCCTTGCCGGCGATAGCGTTGAGGTAGCCGGCCAGCGTGGAGACCAGGGTCTTACCTTCGCCGGTCTTCATCTCGGCGATATGCCCCTCATGAAGCGCCATGGCGCCGATGAGCTGTACGTCAAAGTGACGCATGCCCGTGATGCGCTTGGAAGCCTCGCGCACGGTGGCAAAAGCCTCGGGAAGCATGTCGTCAAGCGACTCGCCGTTGGCGTAACGCTCGCGGAACTTATCGGTCTGGGCGCGGAGTTCCTCCTCGGTCATCTTCTCAAACTGGGGCTCAAGACCGTTGATCTGGTCGACGATCTTGTAGTAGCGCTTAAGGTCCTTATCGGATCCAAAGGACAGCAGCTTTGACATGAATCCCATGTGGTTTTCCTTTTTGGCCATCGCCCACGCCATGCAGCCTTGGGCGAGTTAAACACAGATAAATGTACTTTAGCCAAACAAGGCGCGGCCTATACGGTCGACCTCGACCGCCACGTAATAACTACGACCAACCTGCCAAAAAGGGACTGGTTTATTTTGGCAGGTTTTATCTGGGCAAACGCCGCTCATCCTGCCTTTTGGCGCAAACCAGCCTGTCCCCGACGCGCCAATTGGTGCCAGGGGACAGGTTGGTTTGCACAAACAAGAAAAGGGCCGCGCACCCAAATGGATGCGCGGCCCTCATGCCATGAATGCGAGTGTGTCCTCGGCGAGCTATTTACTCAGCAGCCTCGGTGGTCTCGGCCTCGGCAGCGGCCTCCTCGACGGGAGCCTCTGCGGGAGCCTCGGCGGCCTGCTTGGCAGCCTCCTCGGCAAACTTAGCGGCACGCTTAGCCTTCTCGGCAGCCTTAGCCTCAGCGGCGGCCTTGCGAGCGGCCTCGGCCTCAGCAGCCTTGGCGGCCTTGGCAGCCTTGGCCTCCTCGGCCTTCTTGAGCTGAGCGGCAGCGGCGCCACCGAACTTGTCGGCGAAGCGCTGGACGCGTCCACCGGTGTCGACGAACTTCTGCTGGCCGGTGTAGAACGGGTGGCACTCGTTGCAAAGCTCGACCTTCATCTCGGACACGGTAGCGTGCGTCTTGAAGGTGTTGCCGCAGGAGCACGTCACCGTGCACTCGACATACTGGGGATGGATACCCTGCTTCATGGTAGGACTCCTTATTGGTCAGGCGCTGGTTACCGATCAGCGCATAAGGCGTCTTGGTTTCCGACCAAGACAACAAACTCGGCTATGGTACCACGGCGCCGCACGTCCCACAAAAGGTTCACGGTCTTTTCGGCACAACACGAGCTGGACCTTAAATATCAACTTCATCCGAACACTCCCCCACATTCATCTCTCGTATGTATCGAGGTATTCCTGCTTG
>CALHDP010000123.1 GCA_938023085.1 uncultured Collinsella sp. | reverse complement strand
GTCTTGACCTGCGCTAGAATAGTGGCATCTGAATGTCCGGGCGCATGGAGGCGTGCGCCCGTATGCTGAGGAGGACTCTATGGCAACTGTTGCCGCACCTATCGATGCTACGTCGACTGCCGCTTGGAAGGCGCTCGAGGCTCATCAGGAGAAGCTCGAGGCCGAGGGTATCGACCTCAAGGCCTGGTTCGCCGCCGATGCCGAGCGCGTGAACAAGCTGAGCTTTGACGCCGGTGACCTGCATTTCGACCTGTCCAAGAACCTGGTGACCGATGAGACCGTCAAGCTGCTGTGCGATCTTGCCCGCGAGGTAAAGCTCGAGGAGCGCCGCGACGCCATGTTCTCCGGCGAGCACATCAACACCACCGAGGACCGCGCCGTCCTGCACACCGCGCTGCGCCGCCCGGCAAGCGAGAAGGGCCAGCTCATCGTCGACGGCCAGGACGTCGTCGCCGACGTGCACGAGGTTCTCGACCGCATGTATGCCTTCGCCGAGCGCGTGCGCTCCGGTGAGTGGAAGGGCGTTACCGGCAAGAAGATCGAGCACCTGGTGTCCATCGGCATCGGCGGCTCCGATCTGGGCCCGGTCATGGCCTACGAGGCTCTGCGTCCCTACGCCGACGCCGGTATCGACTGCCGCTATATCTCCAATATCGACCCCAACGACCAGGCAGAGAAGCTCCGCGGCCTGGATCCCGAGACCACGCTCGTGATCATCGTCTCCAAGACCTTCACCACGCTCGAGACCCTCACCAACGCCCGCGAGGTCAAGACTTGGATGCTCGAGCAGCTTAAGGCTCAGGGCGCCATCGACGGCTCCGATGAGCAGAACGCCGAGGCCGTGGCAAAGCACTTCGTCGCCGTTTCCACCGCACTCGAGAAGGTTGAGGCCTTCGGTATCGACCCCGCCAACGCCTTCGGCTTCTGGAACTGGGTCGGCGGCCGCTATTCTGTCGACTCCGCCGTGGGCCTGTCGCTGATCGTCGTGCTCGGTCCCGAGCGCTTCCAGCAGTTCCTCGAGGGCTTCCACGCCATCGACGAGTACTTCTGCAACACGCCGCTCGAGAACAATGCCGTCGCGCTGATGGGCCTGCTCAACGTCTGGTACGTCAACTTCTTCGGTTCCAAGAGCCACGCCGTGCTTCCGTACTGCCAGTATCTGCACCGTTTCCCGGCCTACCTGCAGCAGCTCACCATGGAGTCCAACGGCAAGCATGTCCGCTGGGACGGCAGCGCTGTGACCTCCGACACCGGTGAGATCTTCTGGGGCGAGCCCGGCACCAACGGCCAGCATGCCTTCTACCAGCTGCTGCACCAGGGCACCGTGGTGGTTCCGGCCGATTTCATCGCCTTCGCCAATACCGCCAACCCCGCAACCGACAGCGGTCAGGATGTCCACGAGCTGTTCCTGGGCAACTTCCTGGCCCAGACCAAGGCGCTCGCCTTTGGTAAGACGGCCGACGAGGTTCGTGCCGAGGGCACGCCCGAGCAGATCGTCCCGGCCCGCTGCTTTGAGGGCAACCGTCCGACGACCTCGATCTTTGGCGACACGCTGACCCCGTTCGCACTCGGCGAGCTCATCGCCCTGTACGAGCACATCACGTTTGTCGAGGGCACGGTCTGGGGCATCGACTCCTATGACCAGTGGGGCGTCGAGCTGGGCAAGCAGCTTGCCAAGCAGATCACCCCGGCCTTCCACGACGACGCCGCCAAGGCCGAGCAGGACGCTTCGACTCAAGCGCTTATCGAGTTCTACCGCGCTCACCGCAAGTAGTCGCTGCTGTTAACGCATCGCGCCTTATAGTCAGGGGCCCGTATCCTATCGGATGCGGGCCCCTTTGCTTTGCCGTGGTCCCGGGGCGCACGGCCTTTGTGGAACATCGCCGGGGCGCCGCGCGCTGCGAGAACCCTGCGCCTAGATCTCGGCCTCCGCATGGCCTCGCTGCGCCTCGGGCAGCTCCCCGTAGAGCGGATGGTCTTCGAGCCTAAAGCGCTCGACCTGTTCGGGAGTGCGACCGCGTACAAAGAGCCACGAGCGATCGATCGGCGTCGCCATGAGCGTGCTGGGCAGCGCGTTGGCGCGGTCGGAAAACACCCGGGCACTCTCGGGATCCTGGAACGCCAGCACCAGATGCGTGTCGCAGTTGCCCATGATGGAGCGTGCGCGTGCCTCGCCATAGAGCGCATCGAGCTGGTTGGTCGACTGCAGCAGCAGCGTTGCCCAGATGTTGCGGCTTCGGATAATCGAGAGCACGTTGTCGATCTGGGGGATCTGTAGATTTGCGAAGTCATCGAGCATAAAGCGCACGGGCACGGGCAGGCTGCCGTCGGGCTGCCTATCGGCCTCACGAATGAGGCCCATAAACGCCTGCGAAATAAAGAGGCCGGTCAGCGGATCGAGATTGCGGTCAATATCGCTCACGGTTACAAACAGGGCGCAGGGGGTGTGTCCCATGGAAGCGAAGTCCACCTGATGGCACTCACGATAGAGCTGTGCCGCACCGTCGAATCCCAGACACATGACCTTTTCGGCAAGGATGCCGACGATGCTCGCGTGCATGCGCTCGGCATTTTGCGTAATGGCGTAGCGCCGCCATAGCGAGAGGGCATAGCTTTGGGGGTCGGTCGTGATCAGGTCGTCAAACAATCGACCCGTGGCACCGTCCTGCAGGTGCTCGATCAGCTTGATGACCGAGCTGATCGTCTGCTCGTCGGCGGGCAGCTGTTCGGTGACGTAGGCGATAAGACACGACAGCAGGTTTGCCGCCGCATGATCCCAAAAAGGCTGGTTGTTGTCCTCGATGGGGCAGATGGCCTTTGCCACCGAGAGGATGTCCTGCTGGTTGGGCCTGCCGTCCGCCTTGCGGCGAATGTGCCTCAGGGGGTTGTAGCCGCAGCGCTCGATGCCGGGCGCAAGGGCCGGGACGGTGTTGAGGTCGGCGAAGTTGAGACATTGCACGCGGTAACCGTGGGCTGCCAGCACGGGTCCCACTTCGCGACAGAGCGTGCCTTTGGTGTCGAGCACGATGTAGCTTGCGTTTATTTGCAGCAGGTTGGGCTTGAGGACGTTTCGGGTCTTGCCGGCTCCCGAGGGGCCGATCACAAGTGCGTTGTTGTTGAGTCCCGTTTGGCGGGTGTCGCAGGAAAGCGTTCGATCCTTGGCGAGGATGGTGGACGATGCGGACTCAGATGCGGCGAGGCGGCTGGCGAGGTTAGACATGGGCGACCTCCTTGGTGGTCGAGAGGATTTCGTGGGCAAAGCCGAGCTCGACGGCGCGCTCGGCCGAAAGGTAGGTGTCTTTTGCAGTGAGGGACTGGATGCGCTTGGGCGTGAGGCCGCTGCGGTCCGAGAGGATTTGCGTGAGGGTCTTGCGGGTCTGCATGAGACGCCGGCTGGTTTCCTGCAGCGCAAGTGCCGAGCCGCCTGCCCCCTGGGGGATCAGCGGGTCGTGAATCATGAGCTCTGCATGGGGCGCCATACGGCGATCGTCGCCGCCCATAAAGATCACGGCGCCCATGGACGCGGCGAATTCCAGGCAGACGGTGCGGATGGGGCACGATGCGAGGCGCATGGCGTCATAGATCGCAAGACCCGATCGCACGCTTCCGCCGGCGCTGGCGACAAATATGGTGATGGTGCGGCTGGGGTCGGTGGCATCGAGCAGGCGGATCTGCTGGCATAGGTCGTGGGCCATCGGGGTTTCGATGTTTCCCATGACGGAGAGCTCGCGACGGGCGAGCATCTCATCGTATATGCTGGTGAGCGTGATACCTCGGGCGGATTCACGCATGGTGAGGGGGCTGATGATGGGGGAATGATTGGTGTCCATGAGGACTCCTTTCTGTTGGTTGTGTTGTGGAATAGGATCGTTGCCCGCGGAGGGGCTGGCGGGCTACAGGGTTCGTCCGAGCCTGAGATCGAGCTCGGTTGTGGGGCAGGCTGCCTGTTCGTGCGGCTCGCAAGCGCCAAGGGCTCCAAAGCGATGGAGCGTTGCGACGGGCGTGGTATAGGCGAGCCGCAGCTGATGCTCGACAGGGGCACATCCGTCATTTTTGTAATGAGCCGCGTAGTACTGCGCGATGCTGGTGTTCATCTCGCTGCCATTGCGATGGCGCTCAAACTGGCGTCTGCAGGTCTCGATAATCTTTGCTACCGACTTGGGTGCCGTCGCGGGAACAAGGGCGAGATAGCCCTCAAATAGCTCGTTGATGCTCAGGAGGCACAGCAGGTCGATCAGCGTCCTTATGGCTGCTCCCTCGGCGGAAAAGTGCGCGGTCATGCGGTTATATCGGTTGCGGTCGACGAGGGCCGCATGGGGTCTTGGAGTTTTCTGCCCCGTGGTCCCGGGCTTTTGCCGCGCCTGTGTATTGAGCTCGACGTTGCAGCGCTTGAGGCCGTCCAACGGAAGGAACAGTGCGGTGCGCAGGGTGTTCCGCTTGCTTTCGAGTTCATGACGCTCGTCGGGTTCCCATTCGAGCTTGAGTTTCGTGTCGAGCGCCGTAAGCATATGGGCTAGGCAGCCTACGGTAAGAACGTACGAATCGTTGTCACGTTTTGGGGCATAGGGGTCTGTCAGCTTGCGAATGTCGGGGTCGCCCATGATCTTTGTGCAGCGCTTCAGCAGTTGAGGGTGGTCGGCCAAGATCGTCGCGAGCGGTAGCGACGCGTAGTTCTTGATGGTCGCGGCGGCAAAGGCGGCGTCATATTCGTTTGCATATGCCCGCTCAATGCGGGCATCCAGAATGCTTTTCTTATCGCCGTCTTCAGCGTGGTGGTTTGTCATAGCTTCTCCAATCGGTTGATGTTCGTGCTGTTTGTTGATGTGTTGGTTGTCGTGAGTGATGTGCTTGCCGTGGGTGATGTGCTGACGTTGGGGTGCTATGCGGTTTTCAATGAGCCCGTGAGGCAGTTGCTGCAGGGGCGGGATGGAACGGCCCATGCAAGGTGGAAGGCATCGTGCTCAAAATCGAGACAGCAATGCCCTGGGTGCCTCACATGTGGCAGTTACCTCATTAAGTTGTCATTGCGTTTGGGGTTGTACTTTGCCGATCTTCCTTCTCTTACACGCTAAAACTCAAACTTCATATGCTCGATCTACTTAAAACCGCAACGGCGGTCTTTTATCAACTTATATGTCGGAACGCGTCTTTGCAAGTACTTTTTTGCGTTTGTTTCAAATGGGGTGGTTTTGCAACCGTCACGCGCCACGCTATGCGAACGTGCCCCGGCTCGGATAAGATGGTGCGATCGAGTTCTACCGCGCTCACCGCAAGTAGTCTTTGTTGCTGAGATAGGTCATGGCCGAAAGGGGCCCGTATCCCAACAGATACGGGCCCCTTGCTATTTAAATGGGCATGAGGGTGTATTGAGGGGGGATGTCTTGCTGTCGGCATCCGCGTGCGGTGCCATTCGCTGTCCGTAAATTATACGTTTACGGCTAATTTCATACCACTTGTCGGAATGCGGACGCTGTCCTTGCATGCCGGGCGTACATTGAACGTGGTTTTTCGCGTGAAGCCACGAATCGGTTGTCAGTCCTGAACAAGGAGGCCCAGCATGACGCTTGCCAAACCCATCAACAAATACATCGACTATATCGATGCCCCCGAGGACACGTTTGAGCAATATGTCGAGAAGGCGTTAAAGTACAACTTTCGCTGCGTATTTGCGAACCTGCAGGAGTACGAGACGGGCCGCGCCATGCTCGAGGACTCTGACATCATCCTTGCCGGCGCTATCGACTTTCCCCAGGGCACTATGGCGCTCGAGGAGAAGCTTGCGAGGTTTGAGGAATACGCTGCGTGTGGCTTTACCGAGATTGACTACGTTTTGAATCAGAGGTCGATCGAGAACCGCGATTTTGATGCCATCGAGCGCGAGATGACTACCATTGCTGATTTTTGTCGCGCGCATGGCATCACTGACAAGGTAATCGTCGAGATGTGCAAGCTGGACGGCGACGACGCCGCCAAGCGCCGTGTATGCGAGATCGCGCTGGAGGCCAAGCCGGGATTCCTTAAGACATCGACCGGCAGAAGCTTTGGCGGTGCTAAGCTCGAGGACGTGCGGCTGATGCACGAGGTGCTCGGCGATGCCGTGGCAATCAAGGCGGCGGGCGGTATCCATAATTACGAAGAGGCCTGCGCATTCATCGAGGCCGGCGCCAGCGCGTTAGGTGCATCGGCGGGCATCGCGATCGTCGAGGGCGCACCGACGGATGAGCGTCGCTAGCAGACGTATTTGACCTGAGCGATAAAGCTTCACGACCACACGCTGTTCATGTTCGAGACAATATGACTTTTTGCCCGTTGTAAACGGAGTCGCGATGGGTGTTCTGTATGATGGCTCAGACAAGGCTGTTCAATGACAGGGAGGCATATATGGCAATCAAAGCCATCGCAATGGATATCGACGGTACGCTCACCAACGACCAGAAAGTGATTAGCCCGCGTACGCGCGAGAAGCTGCTCGCGGCGCAGGAGTCGGGCATTAAGCTCATTTTGGCTTCGGGCCGTCCCGCATGGGGGCTGCACGCCTTGGCGCAGGAGCTCGACCTTCAAAACCATGACGGTCTGCTGGTGGCCTTTAACGGCGCTCACGTCGTCGATGCCCAGACCGACGAGGTGCTGTTCGATCAGGCTATGTCTGCCGACGAATTGCATCGCCTGATTGATCACCTGCGTAATTTTGACGTGATCCCTATGATTTCGCTCGGTCGCGATCTGCATGTCGAGGACTCGTATCATTGCATGATCACGCTGCCTGACGGCTCGCAGAAGAATATCGTCAAGTATGAGCGCGACGCGTGCGATCTTAAGATTCGCGAGGTGGAGAGCCTGCATGAGGTCGCTGATGCTTATCCCGTGGACAAGCTGCTCACTGCGGGCGACCCGGCCTATTTGCAAGCGCATCACGAGGAGATGTACGCGCCCTTTACTCAGACGCTTTCTGGTATGTTTACGGCCGACTGGTACTTTGAGTTTACGGCGCCCGGTATCGACAAGGCCCGTGCGCTCGAGGGTGCCCTGCCCAAGCTCGGCATCGATGCCAGCGAGGTCGTATCGTTTGGCGACGGCCAGAACGACAAGTCCATGATTGAGTGGGCGGGTACCGGTGTTGCCATGGGTAACGCCGTCGACGAGGTCAAAGCTGTGGCCCAGATGGTGACCGCCAATAACAACGAAGACGGTATTGCGGTGGCGCTGGATAAGCTGCTGGGTTAGAATCGCCGATAATGCATGGTTCGGGCGCCTGCTTACAGGCGCCCTTTTGTTAGGGAGGGTGCCGTGTCCGCATTTCCGTTCGACGCCGTTATCTTTGACATGGACGGCGTGATTGTCGATACCGAGTATTACTACCTGGGCGAGACCGCAGCTTTTGCCAAGGAGCTTGGGTTGAACCTGACTCAAGAGGAATTGAACGGGCAGGTCGGTACTTCGCATCAGTTCTTCCTGCATATGCTGGTCGATTGGTTTGAGCGCGCCGGTAAGGGGCATTTCACTGGCGAGGAAGCGTTGGCCCGTTGGGACGAGTGGGCGCATAAGCGTCCGCGCGACTATCAGGCTTTGATTAACCCAGGCGCCGTGGATACGATTCGAGAGCTGCCGCGCCGTGGCGTTCGCGTGGCGCTTGCCAGCTCGTCTCCCATGGTTAGCATCGAGGAAGTGCTCAATGCGTGCGGGCTGTCGGATGCCTTTGAGTATGTGGTGAGCGGCGAGCAGTTTAAGGAGAGCAAGCCCGAGCCCGACATCTACCTGCATGCGCTGGATCTCCTGGGGCTGCCCGCGAATCGCTGCTGCTGCGTTGAGGATTCGGTGCCTGGCATCACTGCCGGCAAGCGAGCCGGCCTGACAGTCATTGCCAAGCGCGAGGAGCGCTTTGGATTTAGCCAAGATGCCGCGGACAAGATTATCGACCAGCTGCCGGAGCTGCTGGAACTCGCGTAGATCCTGGGCGGTACTGCTGTTACAACGGTAGTACCGTTGGCATAAGAGAGAGGTGGCGTCATGGCTTTTAACGTGAGCGCACTGGGGTTTGGCGACAACGTCGTCGACCGTTACGAGCATATTCACACTATGTATCCGGGTGGCAATGCGGTGAACTTTGCCGTGTATGCCAAGAAGTGCGGTGCCGCGCGCTCCGCGTATATGGGCATCTTTGGTAATGACGCTGCTGCCGAGCATGTGATTGCGAGTCTTGAGGATGAGGACGTTGAACTAGCCAAATGCAAGCAGCTCATCGGCGAGAACGGTGCGGCGCGCGTTACTGTGGTTGATGGTGATCGTGTATTTCTGGGGTCTAACGATGGTGGCATCCGTGGTGATGCGCGCTATGTGCTCGATCGTTTTGATCTGGCGTATATGAAACAGTTTGATGTGGTTCATTCGGGTAACTATTGCTTTACCGAGCGCGAGCTGCCTAAGCTGAAGGCAGCGGGTATTACCGTTTCGTTTGACTTCTCGGATGATTCGACCGACGAGTACTACGAGCAGATTGCTCCCTACGTTGACTTTGCGTTCTTTAGCGCGGCAGACGCCGCGAGCGAGGACGAGATTCGCGAGCGC
The DNA here is from genome assembly GCA_938023085.1 of uncultured Collinsella sp. GTDB lineage: Bacteria > Actinomycetota > Coriobacteriia > Coriobacteriales > Coriobacteriaceae > Collinsella. The sequence continues at coordinate 16,755 of CALHDP010000123.1, read as the reverse complement.
CTTGCCTGGGTGAAGGGCCTGGGCCCATGTTTTGTGTCCGCAACGGCTGGCGCTGAGGGCTGCATTGCCTATGACGGCGAGCGTTACTATCGGCAGCATGCCAAGCCAGTGACAGATATGAAGGACACCATGGGTGCGGGTGACTCGTTCCTGACTTCGTTTCTGATGTGCTATCTCGATTCCGCCAAGCGTGGCGAGGATGGTGCCGAGGCCGTCGAGCGCGCACTCGACTTTGCGGCGGGGTTTGCTTCGACCGTATGCGGTATGGAAGGCTCCTGGGGCCATGGAGCGCCAATTTCCGAATAGGTGAGCAGTCCCGGTGAGTCGAATTGTCGCCTCCCCGGGACCCCGTGGGCAAAAAATGCCAAATATGAGTACTGTCACTAATTTAGTAACAGCGAAATCAAGCTTTTGAGAGCCTAGCTGGGTGTCTGCGAGCGATTAAAACCTGCTAAAAATGATTTTAAGCACCTTGATAATGAACAGTTGTGCATTATCAAGATGTTATTTTGCCGTAAATAATGTGACTAGATTTGCAACAGTACTCATATTTGGCATTTTTTGCACACAGGGGTTAGCGAAGGCCAAAAACAGAGCGTGCATTTGCTAAAACCGCTGACTCAATATGCTTTGCGTCACAGTTTTTGAGTGAGGCGATGCGTTCTGAGGTCCATGTGAGCGATCTGATGAGCGACTGCGCGCTTGTTTCTGTGTTTGCCTCCGCCGGTGCATCGGTCTCGAGCAGTAAACGATCGAGTGGAATCTGTCGTGCGTATTCGCGTCCTCGTTTAGACGCGAGCATGCGTTCGTTGACGGAAAAATAGCAACCCGCATTACGCGCGCGGTCGAGTTCGTCCGAAGTGCCGCTAAACCAGTGGAAGATGATAGCGGGGGAGTCGGGGTTTGGGATGAGTAGTCCGTGCGATTCGAGGGCGTCCAGCACGGTTCCTGCCGAACGAACGGCGTGAATTGATATCACGCGCCCGGTAAGAGGATGCTGCACGAGCGCATCGCAGAGCCGGTCAAATGCCTGTATTTGAAGCAGTTCGCTTCCGGCGAAGCGCGCGGAAAAGTCGAGTCCCACCTCGCCGATGTAGCGCTCTTGGGCAGCAACTTCGCAAAGCAGATTGACTTCGACAAAACCGCAGTGGCCATCGGCGAGCCACCAGGGGTGAAGCCCAACGCCGGCGATGATGCCTGGTTGGCGACAGGCGCGCTCGTTTGCGGCCGAAAAGTCGCGCGGATTGACGCCGCAGTCAAATAGACCCAAGCCCAGCGCCGTCGCCTCATCGGCAACGGCGTCCGGGTGAGCCATTAAATCAAGATGGCAGTGTGCATCAAATAACCGGGGCTCCATCTCGGTGCGCTCCGCTAGTCCAGACGTTGGCCATCGGAGCGTACGCGCTCAGTGCCGCGGCCGCTGATCTGGCGGATAACCTCGCCGGCAATCATCTGGCCCATGATGGGCGGCATAAAGCTGGCGGTTCCCAGCTCGGTGCGCTCGTGGATGTTGGAAGGGTCGCGGGGCTGTGTCTTAACCGATTCCTCGCAGCTAAACAGTACATGCAGGCTCTTGATTCCGCGCTTCTTGCATTCTTTGCGCATGATACGGCTCATGGGGTCACGTACCGTATCGAAAATGTCGGCAAAGCGGAGGCACTCGGGATGGAGCTTGTTGGCCCCGCCCATGGAGCTAACCAAACGAATGTCGTGGTCCTGAGCATATTTGGCAATGGTGAGCTTGGCCGAGATGGTGTCGATGGCGTCGACGACGTAGTCGAGCTTGCCGTCCGTCTGCTCCAAAACGCTCGCGAAGAAATCATCGATGTTGTCGCTCAGCAAGTATTCAGTTCGCTTGATGACGGCAGCGGCGGGATTGATGTCGTGGATCATGGCTTCCATCACGTCAACCTTGCGCTTGCCGACGGTGCTGTGAAAGGCGATGGCCTGGCGATTGATATTGCTGAGCGCGATGATGTCCTTGTCCAGAATGACGAAATGTCCGATGCCGCCGCGGGCGAGTGCCTCGCAGCAGTTGGAGCCCACGCCTCCGCAGCCGAGCACCAGCACCGTAGCATCGGCGAGCTTATCGAGTGCCTCGCGGCCCATGATGATCTCGAGCTTGGTGTCGCGTGTCTCGATGGGAGTTGCGGCTGTGGTTTCGGTCATAAATATCCTCCGATGGGGAAGCGAATCGTGTTTTAGCTATCGTCATTATAGGTAATCGCCCATAGGTTGCGATGGCGTTTGCTTTGATGTGGTTTGAAGCATTGCGATTAGATAGTTAGACAAACATCTAAATATCGAGTATAGTGTGCGCGTCGAGCGAAATACTGAGAGGAGGTCCTATGCCGGGAGAGGGCTTTAAAGCGCTGGCCGATCCTACGCGGCGGCGCATTTTGGAACTGCTGCGCGAGGGCAATTGTACGGCCGGGGAGCTTGCCGGGCATTTTGACATTAGCAAGCCGTCATTGAGCCATCACTTGGCGACGCTCAAAAACGCCGGGTTGGTGACCGACGAGCGCCATGGCCAAAACATCGTTTACAGCTTAAACACCACCGTTATGCAGGACTTGATCGGCTGGTTTATGGGCTTTACAAACACGGAAGGTGATAAGGATGAATAACGAAAACAAGGGCATTCACCCCACGGGGGTATCGTCGCGCGTGTGGATTGCGCTGGTCGCTCTGTGCGTCGCCAATGTCGTAGCGCACCTCATGGTGATGCCAAGCTTGCCGGCGCAGATTCCCACGCACTGGGGCGCGAACGGCGCCGTCGACGGTTGGGGTCCTAGCTGGATGGCCTCCGCGCTCGGCGTGCTGCCTCTGGCGCTTCTCGCAATGTTCTGCGTGGTGCCGCGCATCGATCCCAAAGGTGAGGCATATCGAACCTCGGGCAAGTTCTATCAGGGCTTCGTAATCGCCTTCACCTTGTTCATGTGTGCCATAAGCTGGCTGGGAGAGCTTACGGTCTGGGGCGTGGTGCCGGCGGTCGGTTCGGTTAACGTGCTGATTTCCGGTGTTGTCGGTTTGCTGTTCATCGGCGTAGGCAACTACTTGCCGCGTGTGAAGCAGAACTATACGCTCGGTATCAAGACACCTTGGGCGCTCGCCGATCCTGAGAACTGGCGCCGTACGCAGCGTTTTGGCGGCGCCTGCTTTATGGTGCTGGGTATTGGCCTGATTGTGATGGGCGTGGCGGGCAGCGTGCTTTCGAGTGAAGTCGTCGCCGCGGTGATTGCGGTTCTGGCGTTTGGTTCGGTCGGAGCCGTCTACGCCTACTCGTATCTGCTGTGGCGCAAATCTCAGCGGGCTGTTCGTTAAGGTTGCGGAAAACTAGCGTACGCAGTTCATGGTATGTTCTGGGGGATTTTTCCCAGGTAGTATTAGGGGGTATGGGCAACCATGCCCCTTTTTCGTTAAGTTTCAGAGCTAGTTTTCTCATTTCGTTTCCACTAAAGCGAATCAAGAATAGGGAAACAACAGGTAGAAAGGATAAAACAGACAAATGGCGGAGTTTATCTACCAGATGTATCAGGCTCGCAAGGCCCATGGCGACAAGGTAATCCTTGACGACGTGACCCTGAGCTTCTACCCCGGTGCCAAGATCGGCGTCGTGGGCCCCAACGGTATGGGCAAGTCGACCCTGCTCAAGATCATGGCCGGCATCGAGGAGGTCTCCAACGGTGATGCCAAGCTCACCCCCGGCTACACCGTGGGCATCCTGCAGCAGGAGCCGCCGCTCGACGACGACAAGACCGTCATCGAGAACGTGCGCATGGCGTTTGGCGACATGATCGCCAAGGTCGATCGCTTCAACAAGATCGGCGAGGAGATGTGCGATCCGGACTGCGACATGGACGCCCTCATGGCCGAGATGGGAAAGCTCCAGGACGAGATTGACGCCGCCGACGGCTGGGATATCGATTCCAAGCTCGGCCAGGCCATGGACGCCCTGCAGCTGCCCGATTCCGACATGCCGGTCAACGTGCTCTCCGGCGGCGAGCGCCGTCGCGTGGCCCTGTGCAAGCTGCTGCTCGAGGCTCCCGACCTGCTGCTGCTCGACGAGCCCACAAACCACCTGGACGCCGAGTCGATCCTGTGGCTCGAGCACTTCCTGCACAACTACCAGGGCGCGGTGCTTGCCGTCACACACGATCGCTACTTCCTGGATAACGTTGCCGAGTGGATCTGCGAGGTCGACCGCGGCCACCTCTATCCCTACAAGGGCAACTACTCCACGTATCTGGAGACCAAGGCCGCGCGTATCGAGGCACAGGGCAACCGCGACGCCAAGCTCGCCAAGCGCATGGAGGCCGAGCTCGAGTGGGTACGCAGCTCGCCCAAGGCTCGCCAGGCCAAGAACAAGGCCCGTCTGGCTCGCTACGAGGAGATGGAGGCCGAGGCCCGCGCAAGCCAGAAGCTCGACTGGACCGACATCCGCATTCCCGTCGGACCGCGCCTGGGCAACAAGGTGCTCGAGGCCCATCACCTGCATAAGGAGTTCGATGGCCGTGTGCTCATCGACGACCTATCATTCACCCTGCCGCGCAACGGCATCGTGGGCGTCATCGGCCCCAACGGTGTCGGTAAGACCACGCTGTTCAAGACGATTGTGGGTCTGGAGCCGCTTACTTCGGGCGAGCTCGAGGTGGGCGAGACCGTCAAGATTTCTTACGTCGACCAGAACCGTTCCGGCATCGACCCCGATAAGAACCTGTGGGAGGTCGTCTCGGACGGCCTGGACCACATGATGGTCGGCGAGACCGAGGTTCCGAGCCGTGCTTATGTGGCGAGCTTTGGCTTTAAGGGCCAGGACCAGCAGAAGCGCGCTGGCGTACTCTCCGGTGGCGAGCGTAACCGTCTGAACCTGGCGCTTACGCTCAAGCAGGGCGGCAACCTGCTGCTCCTCGACGAGCCCACGAACGATCTCGACGTCGAGACGCTGTCCTCGCTCGAAGCGGCGCTGCTCGAGTTCCCGGGCTGCTCGGTGGTCATTAGCCACGACCGTATGTTCCTGGACCGCGTCGCCACGCACATTCTGGCGTGGGAGGGCACCGACGAGAATCCGGGCAACTGGTATTGGTTCGAGGGCAACTTTGAGGCCTATCAAGCCAACCGTATCGAGCGCCTGGGCGAGGACGCAGCCCAGCCGCATCGTATCCACCGCAAGCTGACGCGCGACTAGTAGCAAGTAGAAAGGCCGCCACCAAGGGCGGCCTTTCTTGTAGCGATTGCACTGCAGCTATGCCCTGGCTGCTGGTTTGATTCATAATCAAAGTCATCTCTTTGGGATTAAAGCCCGTTTTTGCTATGAGTGATTTTCTAATTCCGTTTAAAACGTAAAGACGCATTGGGTTGCAAGGACATAAGCAAATCGAATTGAAATATAACCAGTGCTGTAACGTTAAAAAAAAGATTATAGAATAGGAGTACCTTATAAGTCGCTTCTCTAGAAAGAAGAACATATGCTTTCGCGTCGTCGTTTTCTGCAACTTGTCGCGTCTTCAATTGTCGCCTTAGCCGCACGTCCGAAAGAGGTTTTTGCTTCGACGGGCAATATTGATGGTGAGCAGATACAATTTACTTCTGAAATTGCGCAAGAGCTTGCCGATAAATATATAAAGGGACTCCTCGGCTATTCGTATACGCCTTCTGACCCTATTCCTTTTGTAGATGTTGATGGGTCCCCGCTTGGTTACATTGTTCCGGTTGTGACATCCAATAGAGCCGCGGGCTATTTGGTTTTAGATGCTTCAGATGATGAAATACTTACGGGATATCGTTTTGGAGACGGCTTAGTCAGCCCTATGGATCGGGGAGGAGATCTTGGTGTCGAGTCTTATTCGTTCAATAACCCAGTCGTAATGATCAATCCATTCGAATTCGGCGTGCAATCTTTGGACGGTTCAATAACAACAAATTGCGGAAGAACAATCCCGGCTGTTTCCATAGAAGGACGGCCTGTCGTTTTATCGAATAAACCCTCAAGCTGGAACGATGTTGTAATTTACGCAACTCAAATGCAGGATTACACAGTATCTGGATTTCGTTCCATTTCTCAGTTTATGTCATATGATGAAAGCGAGATTAAGAGGCTTACCGCCCACTATGCTTGTATGGTGACAGCTTTTTCGAACGTTGCGGAACTGTATGGCATTGCCAATTTATATAGCGACCCTTCGCAATATATGCAGATATGGAATTACACCAATACCCATGCTCTTTCCGATGAAGAACAGACTGTTCCCGGCGTTGTTTTGGGTGGAACGCCGATATCAACCTGTGCAACGGGGTTTACAAATTACTGCGCAAGCAGAGGAAGTACTCTTATCGCCCGCACTGTCTCCTCTCCGGCTGTCGCGAGCATTCAAAATGAGATTAACTCTAATAGACCGAATGTTTTACATGCGAGTTTGTACAACGGATCAGCCCATTCTGTAACAGCGGAGGCTTACGCCACACTTACTGGTAAGAAAACTGGAGAGACAAGGCAGATGATTGGCATAGCGGACGGCTGGAATTCATCTTTATCCTTCCTGAAGTATGATCAGAGCTATTATGCGTGGACTTATGGAACGACTTTTTCGAAGTAGGGCGATTCGTCTAGCTCTGTCTTTGGTGCTGATGGCTTCATTGGTGGGCTGTTCAACAAAGGAAGAGATATCGCGCGGAGGTTCCGGAGAAGTGACTGCGACAGACTCAGGTTCATTAGAAATAGCTGGCGGGCATGCCGATGTGATGTTACAAGGAAAAGGCGTGCTTAGGTCGATTGATGCTGAAGACTCTGTCTGTTCAATAGAGGATTTGAAGACAGGTGAAACTGCATCGTACCGAGTTTCAGATAATGCTGCGAATATGATTGAGTCGATACCGACTGGAGCGCAGGTTTCTTTTAGATACTTTGCTCCGCAACTTGAGGATGAGCTTGCTTCTCTGGTGTCTATATGCACCGATGACAACTAAAAGGCCTGAATTCAAACGGCCTCGGATGGTCAATTGGCTATCCGAGGCCGTTTTTTACTCGACCGGGGCTTCGACCTTGTCGATGGCCCAGGCGGCTCCGAGACCGCCGGTGGTGTTGCGGCGGATGCGCACGGTAACCTCGCGGCGCTCGCCGGCCTGCGTGTAGCACAGGGGGAAGTTTGCGCGGTTTCGCGCGGCCTCGATGGTACCGCGCTCGCGGGCGATCCAGTAGTACTCGCCGACAATGCCGAGCGTGTCGGCGCCGTAGGGGAGATAGGTCGACAACTGGTGCAGAAGCGGGCCGGGGCAGAAGACCTCGGTTGCGAAATCGACGGGGAAGTCCTCAGGGATGGCGGGCGCTGCGGGTGCGGGGGTTGGGGCCGCTGCGGGTACCGAAGCCGGTGCCGGTGCGGGAACTTGGTCGCAAGTAGAGGTGGGCACGGATTCGATGACGGGTGCGGGCTCAGGCACCGGTTCCGGCTTAACTGCGGAATCTGCGGGCTTCACGGTGACGGGCGCGTCTACAGCTGCAGTTTCAAACTCAACCTGCATCGCGCTCTCATTCTCGACGCTCGACTTTGCCTCGATGGGCGTGGATGCCATAGTGGTGATGCCGGCGTTGGCGTTCTCGGGGTCATAGACGACCGTGAGCGAGATGGCGGGCTGCGGCGTCTCGGGCTTCGGCGTCGACTCGGTAGCGTCTTGATCGGCGGGCTGATCGTCCTCGGCCTCGTCGCTAAAGACATCACTGTTTTGGAACGAAGGCGTCTCGGGTTGGTCGGCGGTTTTTTCGGTTGTCGACTTGGGAGCTTCGTTGAGCTCCGCAGTGGCTTCCTGCTCGGATATGACTTCGGGATCAGTCGTGGCGGTGGTTTCGGTTTCGGCTTCTGCCGTTACCTCAATAGCGACTTCAATCTCTGCCTCGGGCTCGGATTCTGGCACGGCTTCAACCATGGCTTCAGGCTCGGGACGCTTAACGTGCTTGGGGCGCACGGCCTTGAGGTCCTTCTCGCCGCGCTTTTTCTTTTTGTAGGACTGCTTGGCTCCCTTGGCTGCCTTGGGCTTGTCCTCGCCCTTGGCAAGGGCGGCATCCCAGGCATCGTTGGCGATGACGGTGGCATACAGGCGACCGCCCTTAAAGACGGTCAGCTTAATGCAGTCGTCGAGCTCCTCGAGCAGCTCGCGCGTTGACTCGAAGCCCAGGTCATAAGCGGCCATGTCGCCCGCGGCGAGCGCCTCTTCGACCTGCGTCATAAACGTTTGCTTGCCGCATCCAATCGCATCGCGCAGCAGGCGATACAGATAGATGTGGTTGCCCAGCGATAGCGTGGGCCTAACTATTGTCTTGCTCATGGCAAATCTCCTCTTTACACACGTAAAGTATCTTACCATCGCATAGCGTTTGCCATGGCGGCACCCAAGGCAAACGGGCGCGAACCGCTATCGATTCGCGCCCGTTGTACAGGTTGCCTATCTGGGGATGCAGCGCCTAGTTGCCCGATGCCGTGCCTTGGCTCGAGTTGTCAGATGCCGTGCCGGACGCGGTTCCGCTCGAGCTGTTCGAGCTGTTGGCGTTGCTGCTGTCTGCTGTGCCCGTTCCCGAAGCGGTGTCGCTCGTCTGGCCGCCCGTGCTTGGCTGCGAACCGTCAGTCGTTTGGCTTGAGTCGGTCGTGCCGGATGGCGTGCCACTGTTGGCCGTAGAGGAATCGGTGCCCTGCGATTGGTCTTGGGTGTTCGAGGACGAATTGGCAGAGGTGGAACTGTCTTGCGTGTCGTCCGTTTGCGTCTGCTGATCTTGAGACCGGGTGTTGTCATTTGCATCGCTCTCGGTCGTGCGCGACGAAAGGATTGGCTCGGGGCGCTCGCCCAGACCCTCACCGGCGGTGGTGATAAGGATGGCGCCGGCGCAGGCGATGACCGCGACGATGGCGATGGCGATCGAGAAGATGATGACCTTCTTTTGCGTCTGGCTGCGCTCTGCCGCCGCCTTGGCGCGCAGGCTGTTGGGGGCGACACGCGCCGTGGTCGCGCGTCCCGCAACCTGGCGCATCTCCTGCGTGGTCGCGGCGCCACCTAGGTGCTCCTCGGCATCAAACTCAACGGGCTTATAGGCGCCGGCGGGGTAGTCGACGTCGGCGTGCGTACCTTTGAGGGCTTTGGCGCTGGCAGAGATAAAGTGGCGGTAGACCTGCGAGGACACAACGGTGATGACCGAGCTCACGGCGGCGCCAATTACTGAACCCGCGATACCGATCTTGGAGGCAAGTGCAACGCTCGTGGCGGCAGCTGCGGCGCCGGCGATGATCTGGGGAATGGAAATGTCGTCAAACAGGCCCTTTTTGGGCGCGATGGCCATGGTCTGTCCGATGGAATGGTTCTCGTGCACGCCGTTGTTGAGCGATGCCGGCGTCATGACGCGCGTGCGCGGCGCGTCGGTGTACTTGGTTGTCATACGGGGTCCTCCCGGTGTAAATCTGCTTCGTTTCGTGTAGCCATCAGGGTACCCACCAGATGTGAATCGTACGTGACATTTAACAGATACCATCAACTCATCAAGGGGGGGCTTGCTGTCTTTGGTGCAATAGCTTGATGCTAAACTGGATTTACGATTGCGAGGTGGTTTACGTGATGTACCCATATATGACATTCGAAGACGGTACCGAGGTCGTTCATTCTGACCTGATAACAGATGGGGATATCGAAAAGGTTATCGTGCATTTTGAACGACCGACGGCAGAGGGCTTCGACTCCGCTCGTTGTGAGTTGCCTTCCTGTTCGTGGACTGACTGGGAAGGGCATTTTACTCAGAGTGAAAAACGAGCTTTCGAAGAGTGTTTGAGCAAATCATTTAGATTAGTTCGAGTTTAGTTCGAATATAGAAGCCGAATGAGATGACCTAAAGCGTATGCATTTTTAGTATTAGATGCGTATGAAATGGAGGATGTGAATGGATGAGCTAATAGACTTTAAAAAACGATTTCTCAAGAATGGCGAGCTGGTTTCAATTCCAAAAAAGGAAAGCTATAAAAGAATCATGCTGCTATGGGCCGTCTCTTTCTTTGAATTAAATACAAGTTATACGGAGCTTCAGGTTAATCGTGTGCTGTCACAGCTCTATCCTGATTATGCCGTGTTGAGGCGGTACTTGGTTGATTATGGATTCCTATTAAGGGATGAACGAGGCCTGAAATACGAGGTTAATCGTGATGTTCACGGTATTGAGAGCTAGCCATCCGGTTCGGGTCCTATATATTGCTAGAGGGATAAGCGAAATAGGCAATTGGTGTGCGAATATTGCTTTGCCAATGCTGATTTACGAGGTAACTCACGATGTTTCTGCAACTGCTTTGATGGTCTGCTGCAGATTTGCCCCCTCTCTGTTTTCAGTTGCGCTCGCGCAGCTGCCTCAGAAGATGGGTATCGGGACACTGCAGGCCATGAGATTGGCAGACTTAATTCGCGCGGGATTATTCGTTTGCTATATTTTTGTTGATAGTAAATGGAGTATGTTTGCTATTACGTGCGCGGTATCGCTTTGCCGAACGGTTGAAATGCCCTGCTTTTACTCGTTGTTAAGAGCCAATACGAATAGTATCAATCGCGACGTAATTAATAATTCGTTTGGGTTTCTGCAGAATTTGATGATGGTTCTGGGGCCAGTTGCCGGCGGTTTTGTTGTCGCTCAATTTGGGGCGGAGGCTGTTCTTGCATTAGACGCGCTTTCTTTTGCCGCGTCGTTCTGGTTGCTGCGAGATGTTCCGTCGGTTATCGAGGTTAATGATAAAGAGGGGATAAGAAAAAATGAAAAAAACAGGACTGCATTTAGTGATCTTAGCGCGAAGCACTTGGCAATTGGTTTCCTATTAATCGATATTTCTAGTGGCGTGGCATTCGGCTCTCTGAATTCTCTTTTGCCAGCTATAGCGCAATTGCAATTTGACTCGTCATCGATACAATACGGATTCCTTCAGAGTAGTCTTACAATCGGACTGTTGTTCGGAAATACAATATATGGTCGTTTAATCAGTGGTTCCGATTGCGTTAAATCATATTGTTTTGTGACGTATCTTGCGCTCGGTGCGTATCTGGCGTTTGGCTATCGCTATGCGTCTGGGATATCGTTTATTTTCCTTTTTATCGTCGGTGCCGGAAACGCCATTCAAGATGTGCTTCTCATAACATCGCTGCAGGATTTGGCGAGAGACGGATCTGAATCGATAAGCCTGTTTTCAATTAGGGAGTCTTTGCAATCGGTTGCTGTTGTTATTTCAACACTCCTTGTTTCGCTGTTCACGAGCATCGCGATGTTCTCAATTCTCGTTACAGGACTTGGTGTATTTTCAATTATGATGGTAGTTGTGTTTCAATTGAATTATTTGCGAAAGATGTGACGTTGATATGCCTAAAACGCTTTTAGTATTTCCCCCAGGATGGAGTCCAGTGGGGCCGTATCTTGCCTTGCCTGTTTTGAAGTCATATCTTCAAGAGGTTGAACAATACAAAGTTGACATTGTTGACTTAAACGTGGAATTTTACGATGACCTCCTATCTTTTAGACATGTCGAAGAGTGCTGTAAAAGGTATCGGGAATCAAAGGATTCGTTTAGTTCGAATGTTCAATTAACAATCGAGTTGATACAAAAGTCAGCACTTAATGTTGACGAAGCAAAAGATATTTTCAGATCAAAGAGATACTTTAATCTAAAAGAAAGACAATATGCTGAAAACATTTTTAGAAATGCACTCTATATCATAAATCACGTCTCATATGGAGTTAAATACACGTTCAACTCCATAGATCTGCCCTATGATTATTATTCGACACCAGAAATAATGAAATCGCTTGCGGATACCTTGCATAATCCGTTTATTTCCTTCTATGAAACTGCCTTTCTTAAGCGTATTCAGAGGGAAAAAATCGAGTTTATTGGGATTTCGGTGAGCGGCTGTTTCCAATTGATTTCCGCAGTTACGTTAGCGAAACTGATTAAAGAAGAATGTCCATCTGTTAAACACGTCTCATTGGGCGGCAATTACATTACTCGTTTAGCAGATGACTGCATGAAAGAATGGCATCCCTTTTTTGAATACATTGATTCGATAATGATGTATGACGGCGAAGAGCCGCTTGCACGTCTTCTTGAGGCTCTTGACTCTGGTGATGACAATCTCGACTGTGTTCCAAACCTTTGCCATGCTAAAGGTGGAAAGATATATAAAAACCATCGGATTGAGCAAACATTTATCAACGATACAGTTCCCGATTTCGATGGCTTCGCCCTTTCTAAATACTTCATGCCTGAGTTAATATTGCCGGTTTATTCCTCTAGGCAGTGTTTTAATCATTGCGCCTTCTGCACCATTCCCGGTGCTACTGGTGGTTGTTACCGAAAGATGCCCATATCGAGAGTATTTGAAATAATGTGTCGGTTAAATGTAAAATACGGCACGAGAGTTTTCTCTTTTGTGGATGAAACATTCGAAGGCAAAAGAATGGAGCAACTCGCGGATGAAATAAACGCATCGGGAAAAACGTTTTTCTGGCATGGAGAAACGAGGTTCTCTCCAACCCTAAGTACAGACGTTTTCAACAAGATATACCAAAGTGGATGTAGGCAGATTCAGTTTGGCCTCGAGTCATACAACCAAAGAGTTCTTGATCTAATGAAGAAGAACACGAGAGTTGATTGGATTGATCGCAATATCCATGATTGTCTCAATGCGGGTATTCCTGTTCATCTATTCTTTATGATTGGCTTTCCGACCGAAACTAAAGAAGAGGCTCTGAACACCTTAGCTTATACAGAGAATGTTTTGAATTATTCAAAACAGGTATGTGGTGTTCCATATTCCACGAGAGGATTTACGAATTTTGGTCTCGTTATGGGGTCGGATGTTTGGAATCATCCCGATAAGTATGGTGTCTCTGTAATGCCGAAGTCCCAATATGAGGATTTGCGCCTCGAAGTGGATTATGTTTCAGGCACTGGTTTAACTTTAAATGAAGCAAAATCCTTATCTGATGAGCATCATATTGATTTTTATATGCAAGAGGTCATAAACGGTAGCGACACAATTGACTTGCCCCAGCGGCTTCATATTTCAGAGGTGACCTGGATCCTAGATTCTATTCACGCTGTCAGGTATAAGGGACATTTGACCAAAGTAAAGCGACGGCTAACTAGTCTAAATCCAGCTGATCGAATCTGGCTGGATTCCAAGACCTCTGTCGTGCTCGTTGAGCCATTTGCCTACTTCTATAATTCTGAATACCATCATGTCTATGCTGTTTCCCAGTTGGTATACCTTAAGTTGGCCCGTTTATTGGAGGCTGATTGTAGCATTTCTCTTATTCTTGATCAGGGCGATCTCGAGCTGACAAGGGCGATAGAAGAACTGTTGCATTATGGATTGCTGAATACAAATATCGATGCCGATTATGTAATGCACGATAATGGTTTTCAATTGGTTAAAAGTTCGTTTGTGAAAGAAGTCGGACGCTCAAAAGAGGGGTTAAGAGTACTGCTGAGTTGTGCCACCCATAGAATGTGTGCGGTTAATGATTTTTCGTTCGCTTTGCTTTCGTTGTTTGAAAAGCCGATTACTAAGAACGAGGTGCGCGACATTTTGAAAAAAGAGGGACTATCGGCAAACGAGGAGCAATTAAACAAGTTGGTTGATAATTGCATGAAAGCAGATATACTACAATTGATTAGATAGAGGAGGTTTCTGCATGGACGTTATTAACAAAGATCTCTTGGAGCAACTGAAAGAGTTTCAGGAAGAGGGCGTCGTGGTAGAAGTGTTCGACTTTGAGGACTACATGGATAAATTCTGCCATTAGTTTCGGAATTTACTCGCCTCGCTTAAAGGAGAAGTCGATTATCGATTTCTCCTTTTTTAATTAAAGATTTTTTTGAAATACATGCTCTTAGCACAGGTTGGCCTCTCAGTAAACTGGGAGGTTGCTTTGGCTAGTTAGAGGTATGTGAACGTTCGTTAGACTGAATCTCAGGGTAGAAGGGGCCTCCAGTGTCCAGATCAACAAGGCAATGCTGCGTTTCGGCTAATAAGAACGATGGCTTTTTGCGTGTGGCGGCGGCGTCGCCGCAGATTCGCGTTGCCGATGTCGAGGGCAATGCCGAGGTTGCGTTGGCGGCTGTTCGCGAGGCTGCCGAGCGCGGCGTTCGTGCTCTGGTGCTGCCCGAGCTTAACTTGTGCGGCTATACCGCGGCCGATCTGTTCCATAACCGCACATTACTGCATGCCTGCGAGGCTGCTTTGGTGCATATCCTCGATGTGACTCGTGAGCTGCCGATTGTCTTTACCATCGGTCTTCCCGTTGCAGTTGCCGAGAATATCTACAACTGCGCCGCCGTGTGCTGCGCGGGTGAGCTTTTGGGCCTCACGGCCAAGAAGTATCTGCCCAACTATGGCGAGTTCTACGAGCGCCGCTGGTTTGCTCCGGCGCCCACAGATCCCGTGTGGGTTGAATTTGCCGGTCAGGGTCCGGTTCCGCTGGGTTCGGGGCTTGTCTACCGCTGCTGTGATGAGGGCGCCGAGGACCTGGTGCTGGGCGTTGAGGTCTGCGAGGACCTGTGGGTGCCGGCGCCGCCTTCGACCGAGATGGCGCTTGCCGGTGCGACGGTGATCCTCAACCCGTCGGCCTCGGACGAGATTATCGGTAAGGCAGACTATCGCCGCAGCCTCATCTCCAATCAGAGTGCGCGCCTGTACTGCGCCTATGCCTACGCGGACGCGAGCGAGGGCGAGTCCACGACTGACATGGTCTTTGCGGGTGAGAACCTCGTCTACGAAAACGGCTCCAAGCTCGCCGCGACCAAACTGCTTACCTGCGATATGGCCATCGCCGACGTTGACCTTGACCGCCTGGTTGCCGAGCGCCGTCGCTCGACGACGTGGACGCGCACCGACGATGCGCCGGAATCCGCGACCGTTGAGTTTTCGTTTGAGGGCGTACTGGCCGAAGAACCTGTCCTGCGCGATGCGCTCGACATCGACCGAGTCTTCCCCCGCGCTCCCTTTGTGCCGGCCGACCACGGTGATCTGGCTGAGCGTTGCGAGACTATCCTCGACCTGCAGACCGCCGGCCTCAAGACCCGCCTTGCCCATACGGGCACCAAGGCGGCCGTCATCGGCCTTTCGGGCGGCCTCGATTCCACGCTGGCGCTCCTCGTGACCGTGCGTGCGTTCGACGCCTTGGGCCTGCCGCGCACCGGTATCACGGCCGTGTCCATGCCCGGCTTTGGCACGACGCACCGCACCAAGTCCAATGCCGAGTCGCTCGCTCGCGACCTAGGCGTGAGCTTTCGCGAGGTCTCGATCCATGCTGCCGTGGAGCAGCACTTTAAGGATATCGAGCATGATCCGACCGTGCAGGACGTGACCTACGAGAACAGCCAGGCGCGCGAGCGTACGCAGATTCTGATGGATTTGGCCAACCAGGCTGGCGGTTTTGTCATTGGCACGGGCGACCTGTCGGAGCTGGCGCTCGGCTGGGCTACCTATAACGGCGACCACATGAGCATGTACGCCGTCAACGCGAGCGTGCCCAAGACGCTTGTGCGCCATCTGGTACGCTATGCCGCCGATGTCTTTGGCGGGCGCATTGCCGAGGTCTTGCTCGATATCCTCGATACGCCGGTGTCCCCCGAGCTTCTGCCTCCCACGGGCGACGGCGAGATTGCGCAGAAGACCGAGGATTTGGTGGGCCCGTACGAGTTGCACGACTACTTCCTCTACTACCTGCTGCGTTTTGGCTTTGAGCCGGGCAAGATCTACCGCATGGCGCTCAAGAGCTTCGAGGGCGTCTACGACGCCAAGACCGTCCACACGTGGCTACGTACGTTCTACCGTCGCTTCTTTGCCCAGCAGTTCAAGCGCAGCTGCCTGCCCGATGGTCCCAAGGTGGGCTCGGTGACGCTCAGCCCGCGCGGCGATTGGCGTATGCCGAGTGACGCCAGCTCGCGTCTGTGGCTTGCGCAGATCGATGCGCTCAATCCGGTTGACTAAGGTTGGCTAAATTGAACCAATACGGGGGTTGCAAGCGTTACACTTTTGCAATCTGATGGCCCGTATCGCGCGGCGCTCTTGTCGGAGCGCCGCGTTTTTCATATCGAAAGGTGGCACCATGCAGGCATCGCAGCGTCTCGACCGCTTTGGCGCGGAGGTCTTCGCCTCGCTCAACAACAAGCTTCTCGCGCTGAAGGCTCAGGGCAAGACCATTTACAACATGAGCGTGGGCACGCCCGATTTTAAGCCGTACGACCATGTGGTCGAGGCGCTCACGCAGGCAGCCCAAGATCCCGAGATGTGGAAGTATGCCCTGCGCGACCTGCCCGAACTCAAGCAGGCCGTGTGCGATTACTATGAGCGTCGCTTTGGCGTTTCGGGCATTACGCCGTCTATGGTGCAGTCGTGCAACGGCACGCAGGAGGGCGTGGGCCATTTGGGCCTGGCCCTGCTCGATCCGGGTGACACCATTCTGGTTCCCGATCCGTGCTACCCGGTCTTTGAGGCGGGTGCCAAGATCGCCGATGCCAAGCTCGAGTACTATCCGTTGGTTGCCGAGCACAATTACCTGCCCTATGTGGCGGGCATCGATCCCGAGGTGGCCGATCGCGCCAAGTATATGATCGTGTCGCTGCCCGCCAACCCGGTCGGCTCGGTGGGCACGCCCGAGGTCTACGAGGAGATTATCGCCTTTGCCCGCGAGCATGATCTGTTGATCGTGCATGACAATGCCTACTCCGATATCGTGTTCGACGG
>CALHDP010000122.1 GCA_938023085.1 uncultured Collinsella sp. | reverse complement strand
CTCGGCCGAAACAACTCCGCGATAGCCGCGCGCCACCAGCCTATCCAGGTCGGCGCGCATATCGCGGTCGCCGTCACCCCAGGCAAGATGCGTCGTGCCATCTGCCGCAACATCGACAAAATGCACGTGGGCGACATCATCGCCAAGCAGATCGAAATAATCGTCGATGGTATCCCCCGCCACCGCCATAGCGCCCAAATCCAAACACGCCTTAAGTGCCGGATGATCAACTGCCTCGATCATGCGCTTCGTGTCGGCCGCCGAGTTCACAATCATCGACTCAACCGGCTGTAGGGCCTCGAGCACCAGTCGCACGCCGCGCTCTCCCGCATGCTCGGCAATCGCACGCAGCATCGAGGCGCTGCGACCCCACGCGTCCTCAATCGGCTCGTTCAAAAATGCCCAGCCGCTCGAGACCATGACCTGCTCGGCTCCAAGTTCCGCCGCAATATCTACAACGTTCTTAAAATACGCGAGTGTGCGGGCACGTGCCTCATTCCCGCGCGCCGCGATATTCCACGGCTTGGGGTTGTTCTGTTCGGGACAAAGCCCCACAATCCGAACCCCATACCGCTGTGACAGCTCCCGCACCCGCTCGAGCGAATCGTATCCATGGCAATCGACATACAGATGCATCGCCCCGGTCCAAAGCTCGCAACACGTGTAGCCCGAGGCCGCTGCCGAAGAAAAGAATTCCTCAAGGTCAAAATAACGATGGCTGATATTCATGACGGCAAGCTGCGGATACTCCATCTTGTCCACCTTTCGGCAAAAGGGCGCCGCAGCACAGTGTGCGCGACGCCCCCTCTTACATTGTTCTCATTATGACGGATACGCTACTGGACACCAAGCACTCCAAAGAATGCGCCGGCGATACTCACGAGCAGGATCACGAGCATGATGAGCAGCGGATTCATCTTCTTCTTGAGCATGAGATAGACGATTCCAAACAGCCCCATCGTGACAAAGCCCGGGAAGATTCCGTTGAGCAGCTCGGCGAGCGTCTGAGCACCATCGCCCGCACCGACCATGAGCGGAATGTCCACGGTGACCATCTCCATGGTCATAGCGCCGATCACCATGGCGCCCATGATAGAGGCCATCTTGACGATCGTGTCCATAATGCCCGATTCCTGGACCTTGCTGATCATGTCCGAGCCAAAGCGATACCCCACAAACGTCAGCAGGTAACGGATGATGTAGTGAGGGACATTGAACACGAGCAGGAACAAAATCGGGCCAAGAATAGAGCCCTGCAGCGCCAGCGACGTGCCGACACCCGTTGCCAAAATTCGCAGCGTGCCCCAGTAGAAGGCATCGCCCACGCCGGACAGCGGTCCCATCAAAGCAAGCTTGACATTAGAGATCGCGCTCGTGTCAAAGCTATCGTCAGTAGCGTTGACCTCCTCCATTGCAGCGGCGATGGACATGGGGAGCGTCGAGATGTACGGCGTGACGTTATAGAGCTCCA
>CALHDP010000121.1 GCA_938023085.1 uncultured Collinsella sp. | reverse complement strand
GGCAGCGGCGAACCCGGCGAGCAGCGCATTCTCGAGTGCAAGCTCAACTGGCTCGACTCCACCTCGATCTAGACTGCGGGACAAATGAATCAGTAGTGTTTGTCCCAAATCTTGAGTATTTGTTCGGTGGAGCGGCCCCTGCCGGCTCCTGCTAGACTGGTAGATTCCCAACCGTCCATCCAGGAGCCTTCATGTCGCGCAAGTCCGCCTACAAGCAAGTACTTTCCATTGGTACCGCCGTGGTGCTGGGGTTTGCGCTGTTCACGGGATCGCTTGACGGAGCGCCCAAGCTGCTGTCGCCGCAAAGCGATGAGCAGGCGGCAGCTCTGGCCGAAAAACAAAGCGAGAGTCCCAGCCGCACCGACGACGAGACAGACCTGGTTGCCCGGCTCGAATCGGGAACAGCAAGCTCCGAGGACTCCGGCGATGGCTCCGAATCCACCGCGACCAACACCAACGGCAACGTTGCCGAGAACAGCGCCGCCACCCCCATCGACGAAGTTGAAAACCCCGACCTCAACCGCGCCCGCGGTGTTTATCTCAGCAGCATTCCCGACTACGCCGGCAACCCCTACGTTGCCCTTCGCGCCGACAGCACGCACCCGCTCGGCACACCGTCATTCACGCTCGATGAATACGAGCGCGCTACAGAAGAGGGCTGCTTTAAGAAGTTCTCCAAGCTCGACAGCCTGGGCCGCACCCGCAAAGCACTCGCCTGCGTGGGCCCCGAATCACTCGGTCAAGGCGAGCGCGGCGATATCTCGCGTATCCATCCTGCCGGTTGGCACCAGCAGCGCTACGACTTTATTCCGGGCCAGAGCCTCTACAACCGCTGCCACCTTATCGCCTGGTCGCTCTGCGGCGAAAACGCCAACCGCAAAAATCTCCTCACCGGCACGCGCTATCTCAACGAAACGGGCATGCTGCCGTTTGAGGAGCAGATTCTCGGCTACATCCGCGACACGGGCAACCATGTGCTCTACCGCGTCACGCCCATGTATAACGAAGAGGAACTTGTCTGCCGCGGTGTGCGCCTTGAGGCGCAATCGGTCGAGGACCACGGCAAGACCCTGTGCTTCCACGTGTACTGCTATAACCTACAGCCGCACGTTCAGATCGACTACGTCACCGGCCGCAACCAGGCCTCGGGGAACTAGCCCCAAGCCACGACAAGAACCGATTTGCAACCCCACCGGGGACCAAAAAGGGCCGCCCTGGATTGCCCAGAGCAGCCCTTGCATCGGCATGCATGTTGCAGGCAAAGTCCCACGCTACTTGGCGCGGCCCTCCTCATAGCGCTCCACGAGCTTGGCCTGAACGTCATAAGGCACCTGCTCATAGCCAGCGGGCTTCATGGTAAAGTCGCCCGTGCCGCGCGTGATGGAACGCAGGCGCGTCGAGTAATCCGTCAGCTCGGCAAGAGGCGCCTGGGCAATGACCACGGTATCGCCGCGCTCGTCGGTTTCCATGCCCGTTACGCGACCGCGCGAGGCGGAGATGTCGCCCATCACGGCGCCGGCATAGCTCTCGGGGATGGTCACCGTGACCTCCTCGATGGGCTCCAGCACCACCGGGTCGGCATCGGCGCACGCCTTGCGCAGGCCGATACGGGCCGCCGCGCGGAAGGCCATCTCGTTGGAGTCGACGCTGTGATACGAACCGTCATACACGGCAACACGGATACCCGTAAGCGGATAACCAGCGATAATGCCGTCCTTCATGGTCTCCTGAACGCCCTTGTCCACGGCGGGAATCAGCGAGCGCGGGATGCGGCCGCCCACGACCTCGTCCACAAACTCATAGCCGTCGCTCGTACCGTCGGGCCCAATGAGCGGCTCCACGCGCAGCCAGCAGTCGCCATACTGACCGGCGCCGCCGGTCTGCTTCTTGTGGCGGCCCTGGGCGCTCGCCGTGCGGCGAATAGTCTCGCGATACGGAATGCGGATCGGCACGCTCTTGGCCGCAACCTTGGTACGGTCCTCCAGGCGGTTGAGCAGCACCGATACCTGCGCCTCGCCCACGGCAGAGATAATGGTCTGGCCGGTCTCCTCGTCGCGGTCGATGCTCATGGTCGGATCGGCCTTGCAGGCCTTCTCGATAAACGTGTAGAGCTTCTCTTCGTCGCCGCGATTCTCGGCCTCGATGGCAATGCGGTACTGCGAGTTGGGGAACTTAAACGCCGCAGCCTCGACCTTGCCGGTAATCGAGAGCGTATCGCCCGTCTCGGCCGCCAGCTTGGGTGCCACGATAATGTCGCCGGCATAGGCGTGACCGACCTCGGTCATGTCGCGGCCGCACATCACATACAGGTGAGCCAGACGGTCGCCCTTGCGGGTACGCGCGTTGATCAGCTCAAGACCCGGCTCAAGCGTACCCGTCAGCACCTTGATAAAGCTGATGCGACCCTGCTGCGGATCGGCCAAGGTCTTAAACACAAACGCCACCGGACGGTCATCGTCACTCGAGATCTTAAGCGAATCGCCGTCGATAAGCGGCATCTCACCGTAGTCGGTCGGCGCCGGGAAGTACGTCGCGATGTCGTCCATCAGCGAGTTGACGCCCTGCTCCTTGATGCAATCGCCCGCAAAGACCGGCACAAAGATGCGCTCGGCAATCGCCTTCGACAGCAAGCCCTCAAGCTCCTCCTGCGTCAGCGTCTCCTCGCCTTCCAGGTACTTCATCATCAGCTCATCGTCGGCCTCGGCCACCAACTCGCACAGATGGTCATGGGCCTCCTCGGCCTGGGCACGATACTCCTCGGGAATCTCCGACTCAACGGCTTCGGTGCCGTTGCAATGGCGCGCCTTCATGCGCACCAGGTCGATGATGCCATCAAAGTCCTCGCCCTCGCCCCAGGGAAGGGTCACGGCGCCCAATCGCGTGCCAAAGCGCTCCTGCAGCAGGTCCATCGTGGTCGCAAAGCTGGCCTCGGAGCGCGACAGGCGGTTTACGAACACCGCACGCGCCAAGCGCAGGTCCTCGGCGGCATACCAGAGCTTAACCGTCGTAGGCTGCGGGCCGGCCTCGGCGTCGACCACAAACAGAGCCGTCTCGCAGACGCTCATCGCGGCAAAGGCGTCGCCGATAAAATCGGGGTAGCACGGGGCATCGAGCACATTGATGCGCGCGCCCTTCCAGTCGATCGGCGCAATGGTCGTCGAGATGGAAAACGCACGCTTGACCTCTTCGGGGTCATAGTCGAGCGTGGGCTTGGTGCCGTCGTGGCCGCCCAGGCGGGCGGTCTTGCCGGAAAGGTGGAGCATGGCCTCGGCGAGTGAAGTCTTGCCCACCCCGCCTTGGCCTACGAGCACCACGTTCCTTACGTTACCGGTCTTGGGAGCACCCATGATGACCTCCTTGCAGGGCCGCGCGCAATGCGCGACGCCAACGGGGAGAGTTCGCGGTCGGTGCCATCCCGGGAGCAGCATGGTCGGCAGCCGAGCCGACTCACCCTCCAAATGTCCTATGCCACCACCCTACCCTCACGGGCGGCTGTCCATGCATACCTTTCGGCGCACGTATGAATACAGGCGGCGAGAGGAAGAGACAAGCTTGTGAGGCGATTATTGAACCCCGTCGATGCAAACAAAAAGCCGCCACAGACCGTAAGACCTACGGCGGCTTCGCCTCAATTAATAGTTGAGTAAATACCTGAGCCTATCCCTCGATACGGCTCAAGAACTCACGGGTGCGCTGCTCGCGTGGATGGTCGATGACCTGCTCGGCAGGACCCTCCTCGACAATACGACCGCCGTCCATAAAGACCACGCGGTCGGCAACATCGCGCGCAAACTGCATCGCATGGGTCACGATCACCATAGTCATATTCTGCGCGGCAAGGTCTTTAATGACACGCAGCACCTCGGCCGTTAGCTCGGGATCGAGCGCCGAGGTCGGCTCGTCAAAGAACAAGATCTCCGGGTCGAGCGCTAGGGCGCGGGCGATACTCACGCGCTGTTGCTGACCGCCCGAAAGCTCACACGGAACCTTGTTCTCGTTGCCCACAAGCCCCATCTGCGCGATCAACTCGCACGCACGTGCCTCTGCCTGCTCGCGCGGGCGCTTAAGAACGCGGATCGGCGCATCGGTGATGTTTTTCATCACGGTATAGTGCGGGAACAGATTGTAGTTCTGAAACACCAGGCCAAATCGCGAGCGCGCCTGCCTGGGCACATCGCCCTTCGCATAGACCGCGCCCGAACCCGCATCCGTCGCAACGGCAAGGTCACCAAACGAGAGCGAGCCTCCGTCGAGCGTCTCGAGCAGCGTGGCACACCGCAGCAGCGTGGACTTGCCGCCACCCGAAGGCCCGATAATCGCCACGACCTCTCCACGCTTTACCTCGAGCGAGATATCCTTGAGCACCTCATTGCCGCCAAACGCCTTACGTGCGTTTTCGATTTTCATCACTGAGTTAGTCATGATAATAGTCCAGCTTCTTTTCGGCGGCGCCCAGCAGCATCTCGACCACAAAGTTAAAGACCCAGTAAATCAGCGCCGCGATCGCAAACGGCACCATGCTCACCTGCGAGGCGACCAGCGCCTTGGCCGTCGAGAACATCTCACCCACGCCAATGGCAAACGCCAGCGACGTGTCCTTGACCAGCGTGATGATCTCGTTGCCCATCGCAGGCAGAATACGCTTGGCGACCTGCGGTATCACGATATACAGAAACGTCTGCACGCGCGAATAGCCCAGCACCTCGGCAGCCTCGTATTGACCGCGCGGAATGGACTGCAAGCCCGAGCGATAGATCTCGGCAAAGTAACCGGCGTAGTTGATGATGAACGCCACGACGCACGCCGTCCACTTGGAATCGGGCGTGAGCGAAATGCCAAACACGTAGTACGGGGCAAAGTAGATGGCAAACATCTGCAGCATGAGCGGCGTACCGCGCATGACCGAAATGTAGATGCGCGCAATCCAGCGAAGCGGCGCGATTTTGCTCATGCGCATAAACGCCACGGGGATTCCCAGCGGAATCGACCCCAGCAGTGTCAGCACAAACAACTGCAAGCTGACCAAGAATCCCTGGCCAAGCATCTGCATCATGACCTGAATAGACATTACTTGAGCACCCAATTATCGAAAGACAAACCATAGCTTGAATATTTATCGCAGAGGTCCTTGACCGTGCCGTCCTCGTAGAGCGCCTTGAGCGACTCGGCTACAGCATCGGCCGACTTGGTGTCGCCCTTCTTAAAGCCAACGGCGTAGTGCTCGCTGGACAGCGGCTCATCAAGCTGCGTATAGGCATCGGGCTTGGCGGCAAGCTGATACTGGGCAATCGAAAGATCGCACGCCACGGCATCGACCGCGCCGCTCTCGAGCTGCATAAAGGCCGTGTTGTACTCGCCGATCGTGTCGAGCGTGGCAAACGTCGCTGCCAGATCCTTCTGGTCACCCTCAAGCACGTCCTGCGCAGCGGAATCAGTCTGGGTAATCACAGTCTTGCCGGCAAGATCGTCCCAGCCCTTGATGCCCGCATCCTTCTTGACCACCAGCACCTGCTCGTTGAGCATGTACGGCTCGGAGAACGTGTAGTCGTCCTCACGGCCCTCCATGGTAAAGCCGTTCCAGATGCAGTTGATGGCGCCCGAGTTAAGCAGCGTATCCTTGGCGTCCCAGTCGATGGCCTCGTATTTGACCTCCCAGCCCTGCTTATCGGCAACAGCCTTGGCCAGATCGAGATCAAAGCCGGTGTACTCGCCATCGTCGCCCACAAAGCCGTACGGAGGGTAGGACTTGTCAAAGCCCACCACGAGCTTCTTGGACTCCGCAGCGCCCTTCACATCCTTGGCCGCGGCAGAGCCAGCAGCGGAGCCCTTGCCGGCACCACCGCCGCAGCCGACAAGACCAAGGCCAAGCACCGTGGCGAGCGAGCCGGCTAGACCAACAAACTGGCGACGAGATATATCGGTATTCATGGTATTCCCCCTTGGTGGCACTTTAGTTAAGTAAAGTGAGTCATGTAACGTTCAGAATCATACACTTTAGCGTGATAGAGCACAAGGCGAGTTTGCCCGCCGCGTGAGGGGTGTGGGGGTTAAGTTTCCTGCTCTACAGTCCTGCTCACGACGGAGGCCACATTAAGTGGCCTCCTGTTCGTGCGGAACTCGCGATAAACTTAACCCCCACACCCCTCACGCGGCGGGCAACCGTCGTTGGGCTTATCACTGACACGAATAAACCGCTTGTATATCGTCTGCTGGCTTGGCACGGTACAATACTTGCAGCTTTAATTCATGAATTAGTGGAGTTATTGATGGCAGAATCTCGTGCGGAGCGTAGGGCTCGTCGTGCTTTGGTGGAGGCGGCTGAGGGGTCGAAGGAGGAGAAATCTTCTACGAAATCTAAGTCGTCTCTGGATGCGAAGGGTAAGTCGGCCAAAGGCAAGGCTAAGGCCAAGCGTTTCGACTCTCGTCGAGGCGGGGATAAGGCGCCTCAGACTCGCTCCAAGCGCCCGTATAAGAATCCGGTTCCGTCTGCGCGCAAGGCCGTTGATCCCAAGTCTCCCTGTTCCATCATGAAAGCCTGCGGTGGGTGTACGGCGCTCAATCGTCCTTATAAGAAGCAGCTCGCCGCCAAGCAGGCCGCCATGGAGGAGCTTTTTGTTGCTCTTTGCGAGCGCGAGGGTATTAGCGTCGACCCCATTCGCGGTATTGGAGTCACCCTGGGCGACCCGGGCAAATATCCTGCGCCGCGTGGCTTTCGTCATAAGGCTGCCACTCCCTTTGCTCCCGGTAAGGAGGGCGCCGTCCGTTGCGGTTTCTTTGAGCGCGGCACGCACAAAATCGTTGCCGTACCCGAATGCCCCGTCGAGGCACCGGGCGCCCGTCAGATTCTCAACGGCATCGCACGCGAAGCTGAGCGGCTGCATATTCCCGCCTTTAATGAGGACAAGCATCTTGGTTTGCTTCGCTATGCCGTCGTCCGCTGCGGCTGGCGTACCGACCAGGTCATGGTCACGCTCGTGACCGCTCAGCGCGACTTGCCGCATGCGCAGGAGTTCTTTGAGGCTGTCGCCGCACTCGATCCGCGCATCGTCACCGTCGCCCAAAACATCAACGGACGTCCCGGCAACGCCATCCTCGGCGAGGAAGCCCGCATTGTATATGGCGCCGAGTGCATGCGCGACCAGCTGCTCGGCTGCGAATTCGACATCTCCCCCACCGCGTTTTATCAGACCAACCCGCAACAGACCGAGCTGCTCTATCAGCTCGCTATCGACGGCATGGATTTGCACCAGGGCGATGTGCTCATGGATGCCTACTGTGGCAGCGGTACCATCGGTCTTTGCGCAGCTAAAGATGCCCAGAACAAGGGTATCGGCATTATGCTGCTCGGCGTGGAGCGCAACCCGGCGGGCATTGCCGACGCACGCCGCAATGCCGAGCTCAACGGCCTCACCCGCAGCGCTTGGTTTATGGCCGACGACGCCACCGATTACATCCTGGATGCCGCCGATAACAACGAGCGGGTCGATGTCCTTTCCATCGATCCGCCGCGCGCCGGCTCCACGCCCGAGTTCCTCGAAGCTGCCTGCGCGCTTAAGCCGCGCCGCATCACCTATATCAGCTGTAACCCCGTAACTCAAGAGCGCGACCTGCATCAGCTCCTCGACGGAGGCTATTGCCTGCTCAAGATCACGCCCGTCGACATGTTCCCTCACACCGACCACACCGAAACCGTAGCGGTCCTCGAACGCCGCTAACCAACCTCAGTAGATTTTTGGGACAAGAAAGGGGGCGACCCGCCTGGGCCGCCCCCTTCGCTTGGTTTATAAACTCCGCTACATCCCATTGCGCAGATCGCACACGCCGGCTGCCGCCATCTCGCGCAGCAGCGTCTCGCGGTCGCGCGTCACGATCAAATCCAGCGGGAAGTGAATCTCGTCGAGCATCTTGCGCGCGTGATCGAGCTTGCCAATGGCCATGCCAATGTGGGCATCGGTCGACACGCCAATGCCCACGCCCAGCTCGGCGCAGCGCTCGGCAATCTTGCGGCATACGGCCCAATGCTCAGTGTCGACACCGTGTTCAAGACTATGGTTGTTGATCTCGATAATCTTGTGCTTGGCCTTAGCTGCCAACAGCACCTCGTCGATATCGAACGGCACACCCGAACGCCCCGTGTGACCCAGCATGAACACCTTGGGGTGCTCCAGGGCATTGATATACATCTCGGTCGTCTGGGCCAGCGTCGCGCCCTCAGCAATCTGCGGATTATGCACGCTTGCAACCAAATAATCCAAATTACGCGTAACCAAATCGAACAGCGAATGCTGACGGCTGTACGAATCGCCGGCAATATCGAGCGTGACAGGAGTGTCCTCGCCAAACAGGCTTCCGTCCAGCGAAACGATATCGGCCTCGGCACCACGCAGCACCAGCACGCCGCTCCAAATGCGCGGCCAGATATCCTGGTTGATAAAGAACTGGTAACTGCGCAGGTCATTGGGGCAAGCCGTAACCATAGAGCTCAAATGGTCGGCAGATCCGAGCACCTGCAGACCACGCTCTGCCGCCCAGTACACATTCTCCTCAATGGTCGAATATGCATGCGCAGAGAACATCGTATGGGTATGAATGTCACAAGAAAGCAGGTAGGGCATCAGGTCTCCTTATCTGGCACGGCCGTCGCTTATATTCATTGTACGCATAGCCTTCGATAGTCGTAAAACCACTCCATCCCAAAGACACAACGTCCATGACAACGGGGTCCGGCTTAACACCAAACCCCGTTTCACGTAAAACATTGTAGGCAGAGCGCTTTACTTTTAACGATACTCGTCCGCCAACTGTTTCCAAGCGGGTAGCGAATTGACAATCGTTTCGTAGCTCACGCAATAGCCCAGGCGGAACCAACCCGGCATACCAAAGCTGTCCGAGGGAACCGCAAGCAACTCATACTTCTTTGCGCGCTCGCAAAACGCATTCGCATCGGGCTCGAGTGCCTTCACCCACAGGTAGAAAGCACCGTCCGGCTCAACATAGGTATAGCCGTAGTCCGTCAAAGCATCGGTGAGCGCCGTGCGGTTGCGGGCATAGGCCCCGACATCACTCGGCTCATCGATGCAATCGATGATCACGCGCTGAAAGAGTGCCGGTGCGCATACAAAACCCAGCGTACGGGCAGCGCCCGCAACAGCCGGCATCAGACGGGCAGCCTGCGGATTGGTGTTGGGAACCAAGATCCACCCCACGCGCTCACCCGGCAGCGACAGCGACTTGGAATACGAGTAGCACACGATGGTGTGCTCGTAGATCGAGGGCACCCAAGGCACCTCGGCACCGTACACGATCTCGCGGTACGGCTCATCCGAGATGAGCATAATCGGATTCTCGGGATCGCGCTGAGCGTTGGCCTCGCGCAGAACATTGGCCAGTCGCGTCAGCGTGTTGCGTGTATATACGGCACCAGTCGGATTGTTGGGCGAGTCGATGATGACGGCAGTCGTCTTATCGGTAATCGCCTTGAGCACGTTGTCCACGCTCAGCTGGAACGTATCTTCATCGGCGAGCGCCTCAACACACGTACAGCCGGCCTTCTCAATCCAAACGCGATACTCCGGAAAGTACGGGGCGATAACAATAACCTCGTCGCCCGGGTTCGTAACGGCGTTGAGCGTGCAGGTGAGCGAAGCCGCGGCACCCACCGTCATAAAGACGTCCTTACCCTCATAGTTCGTTCCAAAGCGGCGGTTGAGCGATTCGGCGACGGCTGCTCGACATTGCGGCAGGCCCGGAGCGGGGGTGTAGCCGTGCAACTGGTCACTCGGCAGCTCCAGGGCCTTCTTAATGGACTCCGCCACAGCAGCGGGTGCCGGAACGCTCGGATTGCCCAGCGAAAAATCAAATACGTTTTCCGCACCGATCTGCGCCTTGCGCTCAAGGCCATAGCTAAAAATCTCACGGATGATGGAGCTTTCCGCACCGCGAGCATACATAGTTTCGTTGATCATCTGTTCCCCTTTCGCATAGGCGCTATTGTACGCTTTAGCCGAGCAAAGTGCCGCAGCAATGTTGATTGGGGACAGACTTAAATGCGTGAAAACGCTCATTTAAGTCTGTCCCCAATCAACAGACGGCCCCATATCGCTCAAAAGAAAAAGCCTCCGCAGGTTTCCCCGCAGAGGCTTTCGCCACAAAGGCTATTTGTCGGCGTCGGTGTCGGCACCGGCATTGACGGCACAGTCATCGCCGGCATCATCGGATGCGGCTTCGGCATCCTCCTGCATGGCCGCCTGCGCAAATGCCGCGGCATCGGCCGCCAGCTCCTCCTCGCTCATACGAGGCGCACGCTTCTTGGTCGGCATGCCGGCCGCCTTGGCATTGCGCTCCTCCTTGGCCGCCAGGATATCGCCCTCGCGCTCAAGGTAGGCGTCCCACTCGTTGTCGAGCAGGGCATTCACGGCGTCGCCTTCGACGGTCTCGCGCTCAAGCAGCACCTTGGCCATCAAATCGAGCTGGTCGCGACGGGCATCCAAAATCTCGACCGCACGACGATGGGCCTCACGCATAATGCGCTGGACCTCGATGTCGATGCGGCGCGCCGTCTCCTCGGAGTAATCCTGGTGATCGGCGTAATCGCGACCAAGGAACACCTGATGTTGCGCCTCGCCAAACACTTGCGTGCCCAGCTCCTCGCTCATGCCCAGACGTGTAACCATCTCGCGCGCCATCTTGGTCGCACGCTCCAGGTCATTGCTCGCGCCCGACGTGATGTCATCGCACATGAGCTCCTCGGCAACGCGACCGCCCAAGAACACGGCAAGCTCGTCGAGCATCTCGTTCTTGGTCTTGAGGAAGTGGTCCTCCTGCGGAAGCTGCAGCGTGTAGCCCAGAGCCTGACCGCGGCTGACGATCGAGATCTTGTGGACCGGATCGGAGTGCTCCAGGATGTGGCCCACCAGGGCGTGACCGCTCTC
The DNA here is from genome assembly GCA_938023085.1 of uncultured Collinsella sp. GTDB lineage: Bacteria > Actinomycetota > Coriobacteriia > Coriobacteriales > Coriobacteriaceae > Collinsella. The sequence goes on along the minus strand of CALHDP010000121.1, from coordinate 5,869 downwards.
GTGGTAGGCAATCGTGGTGCGCTCGGCCTCGGTCATCACGCGACCCTTGCGCTGCGGTCCGGCAATCACGCGCTCCATCGACTCCTCGACCTCGTCCATCGAGATCACGGAACGATGACGGCGAGCGGCCAGCAGCGCAGACTCGTTGAGCAGGTTCGCCAAATCGGCACCAGTAAAGCCAACGGTCATCTGGGCGAGCTTCTCAAACTTAACGTCCTCGTCCATCGGCTTGTTCTCGGCATGCACGCGCAAAATCTGCTCGCGGCCCTTCACGTCCGGACGGTCGACCGTAACCTGACGGTCAAAACGGCCGGGACGCAGCAGCGCCGGATCCAGAATGTCGGGGCGGTTGGTGGCGGCGATCAGGATGACCGACTCGCTCTCCTCAAAACCGTCCATCTCGACCAGCAGCTGGTTGAGCGTCTGCTCGCGTTCGTCGTGGCCGCCGCCCAAGCCGGCTCCGCGCTGACGTCCCACGGCATCGATCTCATCGATGAAGATGATCGACGGGGCCTGGGACTTGGCCTCCTTAAAGAGGTCACGCACACGGCTGGCGCCGACACCTACGAACATCTCGACAAAGTCGGAACCCGAGATGCTAAAGAACGGCACGCCCGCCTCGCCGGCAACGGCCTTGGCCAGCAGCGTTTTACCGGTGCCCGGAGGGCCCACCAGCAACACGCCACGCGGGATCTTGGCGCCCAGCTTGCGATAGCGATCCGGATCGCTCAAAAAGTCACGGATCTCCTCGAGCTCCTCGACCGCCTCGTCCACGCCGGCAACGTCTTCAAACTTGACCTTGGGGCGTGTGGCCTCGTTGGTCTTGGCGTTGGTCTTGCCAAACTGCATGTTCCTGTTGTTGGCGCCCATCATCTGGCGCATAAAGTAGAACATGATGGCGATAAGGGCGATCGTCGGAAGCACACTCATCGCCAAGTCGCCCCAAAAATCGGGATCGTTGGTGTTGACGATGTACTTGGTATCGGGGTGCTCCGCCATGAGCTCGGCAAGCGAATCGGAGCCGACATAGGTCGAAGAGAAGCTCTTGAGCTCGCTCGTATCGCCCTTGTCCTTCTTCGTCTTCCAGTAATGACCCGTCACGCTTCCATCTTGAACCGTATAGGTCAGATCTTCGACGAGATCCTGCTTGATGGCGCTCACCATCTCGCTCGTCGCGAGCTTAACGGTATTGCTGGAATTGGCAAAGCCGGAGCCCATGTTAAAGAAGGCGTAGCCCAGAAGCGCGCAAGCCAAAATAAAATACAGCCAGCCCGTACGCGTGGGCTTCTTGCCTCCGGGCATCCCCGGGATCTTAGGCTCCCGGGGAGTCTGGGAATTGTTATCGTTATGGTCGTCGGGCATCTTACGAATAAACCTCCGGTTTCAAAATGCCCAGATACGGAAGGTTACGATAGCGCTCGGCATAGTCGAGGCCGTAGCCCACCACAAAGGCATCGGGGCAATGGGTTCCAACATACTTGGGCGTGATGGCCGAGGTGCGGTCCTCAACGTCCTTCCACAGGAAGGCAGCGACCTCCAGCGAAGCGGGCTTGCGGCTCTCGAGGTTCTTCATCAGGTACTTGAGGGTCAGGCCCGAGTCCAGAATGTCCTCGACGATCAGCACGTCGCGACCACGGATGTCGATATCCAGGTCCTTAATGATACGCACGATGCCCGAAGACTTCACACCGTCGCCATAGCTCGAAACAGCCATGAAATCGATGTTGGTCGGTAGCTCAATCTTGCGCATCAGGTCGCCCATAAAGACAACGGCACCGCGCAGAACCGCGATCAGCACCAGATCCTTACCCGCGTAGTCGCGAGTGATCTCCTCGCCCAGGCGAGAAACGATGCCGTCGATATCCTCCTGCGTAAACAGAACCTTCTCGATATCCGGATGTTGAGAAGCCATGACAACCCTTTCTTGTGCTTATCGCCCACACACCGCCGTATGGACGCGAACTACACATTCTAGCAGCGCACGGGGTATATTTTCCAGCCCGCGCACCATCAGCGCGGGAATACCGTCAACGCCGCACAGAACAGCTGGTGCGAGGGGCTAATCCGCGTCAACCACGCGAAGCAGATAAGCCACACGCGTCGCCGCCGTGCATTTAAAACGTTCGTCCGCGCGAACTCCGGCGACCCACACCACAGCACCTCCCGGCGCCGTCCTCACCACGGGCACGCCGGCGCGCTCGGAAACGGGAATGCGAGCCTCGCCTAGCAAGTCGGATACCTTCTTGCTTCGGCCACTCATTCCTAACGGGCACATCACGTCTCCCGGTGCGGGACCGTCCACCCACAGGCGCGCCAATCGCGCCTCTGCAGGGATCTCGCCACGTGAGCCCGCCAGGATCCGCTCACTATCGCTGTCGGCAAAACCCAGGGCAGCCGCGTCTACCAAAGCTGTCACTTCCCCGGCAGCCGCAAGCTCACGGGCGCGGCGCACGATATCGCATCCCGGCTCAACGGCCATCGGCTCTGCGACCAGCATGCGCCCCCCGCCCAACGGCAAACGACCGGGTATGGTAATCCAGTCCGCAACCAGCCCCTCACGAGCCGCCGGCGCCTTAAACGCTAGCATGCCAAACTCGACGCGCGCGTCAATTCCCGCCGGAAGCGTGACCGAGCCTGTGCCTTCGGCAACGCAGGAAAGGACTCGCTCCACATGTCGCATCTCTGGACGAGCGCCCGGATCGATGCGTTTGATCGCCAGTCGCACGATGCGCCGCGCGATTACCACCTCGGCCGCAGCAAGGCGTCTGGCATCGAGCACTAGCGCGCCCGCCGCCTCCTTGCGCAGGCAGCTTCGAAACGCCTGTGCCGACAGCTGGGATAGAAACGCATCTTCGTCACCCAAGATCTCACAGGCGGCGCCAATCGTCTTGCACACGCTCGCATTACGCTGTGCCACCACTGGCATTACCCGATGGCGCACGTAGTTTCGCAGATACGAGATATCCTCATTGCTCTCGTCTTCACGCCACGGCTGACCATGTACCTGTAGATAGCCCACGAGCTCGCCATGAGTTAGGTCGAGCAAGGGACGCACCACGATATTCCTCCGGCGAGGAATGCTCGATAGACCAGCGGGCCCCGAACCCTTAATCGCGTTCATCAAAAACGTTTCCGCGCGATCCGAAGACGTGTGCGCGGTGCAGATACGAGCCGCCGTTCGCGGTGCCCCCGTCTGGGCGCAGAGCTCGCGAACATACCTCCGCGCCGCGGCATAGCGCACCTCGCGGGCCGCGGCCTCAATATTGCCCGACTCCCCATCAAAATAAGCGTGCTCCACACACAGCGGTAAACCATATTGCGCGCAGAGCTCACGCACAAAGGCCTCGTCGCCATCGGACGCCTTGCCGCGCAGATGATGGTTTACATGCAGCACATGCAGGCGCTCGCGAGCAATGGGGGCAACACCGCGTCCGTCTTGGATATCCAGCTTTGATGTGCACGCCATAAGAAGCAGTGCCGTCGAGTCCGCGCCGCCTGATACCATGAGCACGACAGGAGCTGCCTGCTGCCTCGTCCGGGTCTCATCGACTGCCCCAGGCACGGCATGGTGTCCGTAATGCTGTGATACCGTTGGCATTCGCTTCCTCCTTTATTCGTCCGCACCCATTGTATCCTTTGGAATCTTATGTCTTGCCTGCACCTTCATATCCTCGGCAGTGGCTCTAAAGGCAACTGCGCACTCATCGAGGGCCCGCAGGGGCTCATTATGGTCGATGACGGACTGTCTCGCCGCGAGACATTAAAGCGCATGGCAGAACTGGGGCTCTCGACAGACAACGTCTCGGCTCTTCTCATTACTCATGAGCATAGCGATCACATCAAGGGCCTCGATGTCTGGTGCAAGCACTGGCACGGCCCCCTCTTTGCCAGCAGGGGCACTCTTTCGAGCAAAGAAAATCTTTCGCATCTGCCTGTCGAGGAATTCGATCCCGGTGACACCCTATCCATTGCCGGCATCCACGTGCAAACCTACTCAACGTCACACGATGTCATCAATCCAGTCGGCTATCGATTCGACACCCTCGATGATTCCATCGGTTTTGCCACCGACACCGGAGAGCTATCGAGCCAAGCCATGAACACCCTCGAAGATTGTCGAGTCCTCGCACTCGAAAGCAACCACGATGTGACCATGCTGCGCGAGGGAGAATATCCCCGCTTTCTTCAGGAGCGCATCCTGTCTGCAAGGGGACACCTCTCCAATGGCCAAGCCGCCGAAGCCGCGCGCGAACTTGTTACCGAACGCACCGAACAGCTCATTGCCATGCATATCAGCCAAGATAACAATCGTCCGAGCCTTACCGTCAAAAGCTATGCCAAAGCTCTGACCGCAACCCTGGATGACGAGGTCGGCAGCTCCGCAACCCTTCTCCAAGGATCGCGAAAACTCTCGATACGCCCCGCAAGCCAGCATCGGCCAGTAACCATTCAATAGACTGTCCTAGACAGCAAAAGGGGCCGAGAATCGCTTCCCAGCCCCTTTTGCTGTCTTTTAATAGCGCAGAACACCAACGAAGTTAGTCGATGGAGATCTTCGTAACGTTCTTCTTCTCGACGATCTTGGGGACCGTAACGGTCAGGATGCCGTCAGCGTACTTAGCCGAGAGGCCCTCGCTCGAAGCGTCCTTTAGATACACGCCACGCGTCGCGCTGTACGAGCTGAACTCCTTCTGCAGGAAGTTCTTGCCCTCGTTCTCCTCGTCTTCCTCGACATTCACGCTAATGGACAGACGACCCTCGTTAAGCTCGACATCGATATCGTCCTTGGCGACGCCGGTCAGATAAGCCTTGACCTCATAGCCGTCGCCCTTATCCTCAACGTCAACGGGAAACGCCTTGGAAGCAATCGAGTTGTTTGCAAGGTCAGTCATATCATCAAACAGATCGAACAGCGAGCTAGCAGAAGGACGAACGCCAAAAACCGAACGATAAGGAACCATGCTTGCCATGTTTACCACTCCTTTTAAGGACTGCCGAGTCATCTTCTAGGTGACTGGGACTTCTTTTGACGCTCTTATATATGCCCACCCAGTGCTCATATATACATCGACTATAAAGTTTTTTGAGTCTAGTACTATAAGCATATCTAAGTGTGTTTGACTCAGGTTTTAATAAGGTTAAGGTTCTTTGAACCAGAGCTTAAATAACAAGTATGTTCACAGCTACAAATAGCAAGGGGCTTACAATGAGCGCGTACACGTTGTTGGTAACGAGCTAAAGGGCATCATGGACGACCAAAACCAGAACAAAATGTTTATGCCGACGCAGGGGGAAGATACTTCCACGCAGCCGCCGCGGTTCCATCGCCCCCACATCTCGCAAGAGCCCATTAATGATCCGGAGCCCGAGTATGTGACGAGAAATCGATATCAAACGCTCGAGGATGCCCAAACGGGACGTAAACATATGGGCGTCGCCTCGGGAGACCCTGTATATCTGAAAGACGCACCATTATCTAAAAACAGCGCAGCTAGTGATGAGCCGATGAAAGCATCCGCCACTCATCGACAAAGAGGTCCTCGACCAAAGCAAACCTTGACGCATTCGGCTCGCTATCTCGAAACGCCAAAACAGGGAAAATCAATCTTCGTTTCGACAAGTAAACGACGCAAGCAGCATCGACTGACAATCCTGCTTTTGATCATTGCGGTCATAGCAGTTGCCCTTGTTATTCGATTTATCTTCTTTAAATAAAGGCTCAATACCAAAAACGATAAGATCGTCTGGTGTAATAGAGTCATTTACGCCCCGTAAACGCAAAAAAGGGGGAGGCCGCGTGGCCTCCCCCTTCCAAGTTCGATGACGGCTCGGTGCCGTCCACCGGTCAGCGGCGCCCTGGCCTCCCACG
>CALHDP010000120.1 GCA_938023085.1 uncultured Collinsella sp. | reverse complement strand
GCGCAAGGCCAGCCACTCCATAAGCGCCGGCAGTGCCTTACAGGTGAGCGGGCCGTACGTGCGCTCGATCTCGTCGGCATGCACGGCGCCGGCAGGCAGCTCCGTCGGCACGGCATAGGCGTTGCCCGCGATGGCAGCAGCCAAGGCATCCTGCGGCGAGAGTGCCGGAGCAGCCAAACTCTCGAGCGGATTGGAGCCTGCGGCATCACGTGCACCAACAAGTGCCTCGAACGAAGACGCAGGCGCGAACGGCCCCGGCTCGGGTGCGGGCGCGCTCACCACGACGGGCTCGGGCTCAGCGGCATCCGGCACGTCAGCCACGCCAGCCGCGCGCAGCTCTTCCAAGCTCTCGAGCGTACCCTCGATATCCTCGTGCGTCTCCTCAAATTCGGCAGCGACACCCAGGAATTCCTGGATGTTCTCGGCACGGCTCTCGGACTCCATGGTGCCCTCGGCGCGGAAGGCCTGCAGCAGGCCCGTCTTGTCGACAATCATCTCGACGACGTCCTTGAGCTCGCCGTCCATGCGGCGACCCTCGCGCACCAGCGCCACAAAGCTCGACAGGCCATTGCGCACCTTGGCGCTAAACATGCCCGTCTCGGCGCACGCGATCTCACAGGCTTGGAAGAACGAGCAGCGGTTGTCGCGTGCCAGTTGCTCAATCTTTTGAATCGAAGTGGAGCCGATGCCGCGGCGCGGCGTGTTGATGACGCGCTTTACGCTCATCTCGTCTGCCGGGTTCACGATCATCTTGAGGTAGGCCATGACGTCGCGGATCTCGGCGCGGTCGAAGAATCGCGTGCCGCCGACGATCTTGTAGGGCACGCCCGCGCGCAGAAACATATCTTCGAGAATACGCGACTGGGCGTTGGTGCGGTAGAACACGGCGATATCGTCGTAACTCGTGCCCTTGGAGTGCAGCTTTTCGATCTCGCCGGCAATCCAGCGGCCCTCGTCGCGCTCATCGCTTGCCTGGAAGGCCTGGATCTTCTCACCGTCGCCCTCGGCCGTAAACAGGCGCTTGTCCTTGCGCTGCGAGTTGTGGCGCACCACGGCATTGGCGGCGCTCAGGATGTGACCCGTAGAGCGGTAGTTCTGCTCCAGCTTGACGGTCTTGCAGTTTTTAAAGTCCTTCTCAAAGTCCAGGATGTTGGTGATGTCGGCGCCACGCCAGCTGTAAATGGACTGGTCATCGTCGCCCACGACCATGAGGTTTTGGTACTTGGCGGCCAGCAGGTTGGCGATCTCGTACTGGACGTGGTTGGTGTCCTGATACTCGTCGACGCTAATGTAGCGGAAACGCTCTTGGTACTTGTCGAGCACCTCGGGGCGGGTGCGCAGCAGCTCGAGCGTGCGCACGAGCAGGTCGTCGAAGTCCATCGCGTTGGCGGCGCGCAGGCGGCGTTCCAGCTCCAGGTAGACCTGCGCGGCCTTTTTGTCGTTGGGGCTGTCGGCGGATTTGAGCATGTCCTCGGGGCCGATCATGGCGTTTTTGGCCGAACTGATCTTGCTGCGGATCATATTGATGGGGAATTGCTTTTGCTCGATACCGAGCGCCTGCATAATATCGCGCACCATGCGCTTGGAATCGTCATCATCGTAGATGGTGAACTGACCGGTGTAGCCCAGCAGGTCAGCGTCCTCGCGCAGCATGCGCACGCACATAGCATGGAAGGTGCACACCCACATGCCGCGGGTACCGCTGGGGATGAGTGCCGCCAGACGCTCGCGCATCTCGGCCGCGGCCTTGTTGGTAAACGTGATGGCAAGGATCTGCCAGGGCTTAACGCCCAGGTCGCCGAGCATATGTGCGATACGGAAGGTCAAGACGCGGGTCTTGCCCGAGCCGGCGCCGGCAAGGACCAGCAACGGGCCCTCGGTGGTCAGGACCGCCTCGCGCTGGGCGGGATTAAGGCTGTCGATGTCGACAAGCGGCTTGGCGGGTTTGGGTGCCGGCGCGGGAGCGTCGTAGATGTCGAGCGGGACGAGCTCGGGCTCCGGCGCAGCGGGGGCGGTGTATGCATCGAGCGGCACGGGTTCCGGCGTGGGCGGCACGGGTACTGCGGCGTTCTTTTCCCAGGGCAAGGGCTGGGTCATGGGCGACTCCTCATCTGACGGACGGCGCGCCTGCGGGCAGCGCCATAGTTTGAGCCGTACCAGTATACCGAGCCGCGCGGAC
>CALHDP010000119.1 GCA_938023085.1 uncultured Collinsella sp. | reverse complement strand
TACGGCGGCGGCTTCTCCATGCAGGAAGCGGAATACGAGGAGCACGCCACCAGTCGCGACTATCTTTGGAACACCCTGGGCACCGCCGTATGGGGCATGGCGTTTCCGCTGCTCACCATTGTGTCGACGCAGCTCGTGGGCGCCGAGGAGGCCGGCAAGTTCTCCATCGCCTTTGTTACCGGCACGCTCATCATGATCGCGTGCAACTACGGCGTGCGCAACTTTCAGGTCTCGGACATCGACGAAAAAACCTCCTTCGCCTCCTACCAGCTCAACCGTTGGCTTTGCGGAGCGCTCGCACTAGGCTGCGGCCTCACGTACAGCAGCGCACGCGGCTACGATGCGCAGATGGCCACGATCGGCCTGGGCGTCTACCTCTATAAGGTGATCGACGGCATCGCCGACGTGTACGAGGGCCGCCTGCAGCAGGCCGACAAGCTCTATTTGGCCGGCATGAGCCAAACGCTGCGTTCCGCCGGCGTCATCGCGGTCTTTAGCGTGGCACTGTTCCTCACGCGCAGCATGCCCATCGCGGCCATGGCCATGGGCATCGCCGCGATTGCCTCGCTCGTGCTGGTCACCGCCCCGCTCGCCCTGCTCGAGACCGAAAAATCACGCCGCATGAGCCTGCGCGAGGCTGGCCACCTGTTTATCCAGTGCGCCCCGCTCTTTGGCGCACTGTTCCTGTTTAACCTTATCGAGAGCATGCCCAAGTTCGTGATGGAAGGCGCGCTGGCCTACAAGTATCAGCTGTACTTTAATGCCCTGTTCTTTCCGGCGCAGGGAATTTTGTTGAGCATTGGATTTATCTATAAACCGCAGCTCCTGCGTCTGTCGAGCATTTGGGCGAATCCGCGCAAGCGTCGCCGCTTTGACCTGATTATTGTTGCCGTTATGGCGCTGATCGTGGTCATCACCGGCGTGTGCGCCGCATTTATGGCAGGTCCCGGTATTCCCCTCATGAGCTTTATGTACGGTCTCAGCTTTGAACGCTACCGTACGCTGGCGCTGCTGATGGTCGTCGCCGGCGGCGTCACCGCGGCCATCGACTTTATCTACGCCATCATCACGGTGCTGCGCCACGCTGGAGATGTCACCAAGATCTACCTGATCTGCTTTGCCGTGAGCGTGGTGCTCCCGGTGATTCTGATCAATCTGCTCGGCCTGATGGGCGCCGTCGTGAGCTACCTAGCCATCATGGCCCTACTGCTGGTACTGTTGATTATCGAGTACGCCCACATCCGCCAACGCATAGAACGCGACCGCAACCCATACGGCGCCTAATTAGCTGCCCGGTCACCGGAATTTGCGATGGAATCACCCCGGCTGGGGTCTCGTTGCGGACAATATTCATCACGCAAAACTAAGTGAGTAGACTTTTACCGAATCCCCGACCACACCAACAGAGCACAAGTCTGTGACCTGCGGTTTTATTGAGGCAAATATGTTGGGTGCTCGGCATTTCCAAAAAAGTCTACTCACTTAGCCGGCGGGCAACCAAATGATTATTTAATCCCCGTCCCAGAGAAATCAATTAGCGGGCAGAAGGGCAAAAGTAGTCAAATAAGCCCCGTCCCAAATTAGCTACCCCTTGCACCGATTATTCGCCCGGGTTGATGTTCGCGTAGAACTCCGCCCCGTCGTCCAGGCGCAGGATGCCCACGCGACCGAACTCGGAGCCGGTGGCGGCAGCGCAGTCGATGTCGATGCGATCGGGCACACCGGCGGCATCCTCGCCGCACAGGCGCACAATCTGCCCGCGGCCCGACTCCTCATCGAGCCCCGCAAGACCACCGACCTCGCAATAACGCCCGAGCGACACCGTTGGCGTGTGACCGCTCACCACGACCGGACCCTTGCCCTCGGCAGAAAGCAGCCCAGTCGGCACATCCCAATAGCCGTGACGAATCCACAGCAGGTCATCGGACGACTGCACCGCGAGCATCTGCTGCAGCAGCTCGCGATCGGCACCCACCGCTCCGACGCCATCGGCACAATCGACACCATGCTCAAGCAAAAACGCGCGCGCCGCCTTCATCTCGAT
>CALHDP010000118.1 GCA_938023085.1 uncultured Collinsella sp. | reverse complement strand
CCCTCGTGGAATAACTTAAGGGGGAGTAGATGAGCTTTACGAGCGTGGCGTTGCAGATGGTGACGGTTTCTTTGCCGATCCTGTTGGGGTGGTGTATCTCCAAGCTGGGATTTATGAAGGCTGAGTTTGAGCGCGAGCTGTCGCGTCTGTTGCTGCAGGTAGCGCTGCCGTGTTTGGTGCTTTCGTCGGCGTTGGGTGACGACGTGCAACTGCCGAGTGTTGCTGACACGTTTTCGCTCATGGGTTTGTCTGTCGTCATGTATGTGGTGGCGATCGTAATCGCGTTTGTCGTTACCGCTGCCCTTCGTGTGCCTAAGGGAACCGAGTGCTCGTATCGTTTTGCCGTACTCTTTGGTAATGCCGGCTTTATCGGATTTCCGGTCATTCAGGCGGTGCTTGGCAAACAGGCGCTGCTCTACGCTTCGATTGCGCTCATTCCCCTTAACATATTTATGTTCACCGTCGGCGTCATGCTCTTTAGTGGCGTACAAGGTGGCCTTAAGAAGCAGCTGCGAAATCTTGCCGCTTGTTGCAAAAACCCTGGCCTTATTGCGAGTGTTGTCGTGCTCATTGTCGTTTTGACCGGATGGACCGATTGGGGCGTCGTGGGCGATTCGATTTCCATCGTGGGTACCATGACCACCCCGGCGGCGCTGCTGCTCATGGGGTCGTCCATCGCCAAGTATCGTCCGCTCGACATGCTCACCAACTGGCGTGCCTATGTCGCCGTGGCGTTTCGCCTGGTTATCGTCCCGGTGGCGTGCCTTGCCGTGGCCCGCGTGTGGCCGGGCATGACGCCCATGTTCATTACGACACTCGTGCTCGAGATGGCAATGCCGGTAGGCAGCAACGGCACGCTGTACTGTCTTCAATACGGTAAGGACGCACGCCCCATGATGCAATGCACCTTCCTGTCGATCATCTGCTCCATTTTGACGATCCCGCTAGTAACAATGCTGTGCGGATAGGCATCCGGGACGGTCTCGCGCTGGGCCCTGCTCCGGGCGGGTTGCCTTGCTCCGGGAAGTGGGCTTCGCGAACTTCCCGGAGC
>CALHDP010000117.1 GCA_938023085.1 uncultured Collinsella sp. | reverse complement strand
GCGTGCTGGCCGACGCCACGGCCAAGCCTATGGTGGTCGCGGCAGACCTGATGGCCCAGGCCGAGCACGATCCGCTGGCAGCATGCTATCTGGTGACTTGCGACGAGCAGTCTGCGCGCGAGGTCGAGGCTGGCATCGACATCCTGGTGGCGCAGTCGCCGCGTGCCGAGATCACGCGCGCTTCGCTCGACAACGAAGGCACCATCGTGGTGGCCGCCGATATGGCTGCCGCCGTCGAGGCCGTGAACACCGTGGCGCCCGAGCACCTGGAGCTGCACTGCAAGGATGCGATGGGCCTGCTTGGCGGCATTCGCAACGCCGGCGCCATCTTTGTGGGCGCTTGGAGCTCCGAGCCGCTTGGCGATTATGTTGCCGGCCCCAACCACACGCTGCCGACCGGCGGCACGGCCATGTTCTCCAACCCGCTTTCGGTCGAAGAGTTCGTTAAGCGCTCGAGTGTCATTTGCTATACGCCCGAAGGCCTGCTCTCCGATGCTCCCGCTACGCAGCGCCTGGCCGAGGCCGAGGGCCTGTGGGCACACGCGCTCTCTGCCGCTCTGCGTCGCCGTGTGCTGGAGCAGGGCGAGGATGCCGTGAGTGCCGAGTCTCTGGCCGCGGCCGACCTGACCAAGGTCGCCTGGCCGGGTGATACGACCGCGACGGTCGCCGAGGGCGTGGACCTGACTTCCGCTGGCGCGACCAGCGAGGAGGCTTAACATGGCCGAACTCACGCCGCGCATGAAGGAGCTCGTCCAGCCCTACTTGGCCGGCATTGAGCCCTATGATCCCAACTTTACGCCCACGCGCATCAACCTTTCGGCCAACGAGAACACCTATCCCGTGCCGGCCGGCGTGCGCGAGGCGATCGATGCATCCCTGGCTGCCACGCCGCTCAACCGTTATCCCGACCCCATGTCCAACGACTTGCGCGATGAGCTTGCTGCCTGGCATGGCGTGGTGCGTGAGAATATCTGCGTGGGAAACGGCGGCGACGAGCTGCTCTATAACTACCTGCTGGCGTTTGGCGGCGCGGGGAGGACCCTGCTCAACTGCCCGCCGTGCTTTAGCGAGTATGCGTTCTTTGCATCGCTCTGTCAGACCGAGGTGCGCGACGTGTGGCGCGACCCGGCGACCTTTGAGCTCGACCAGGCGGCGGTGCTTGCGGCGGCTCCCGAGTGCAATCTGGCGATCGTGACCTCGCCCAACAATCCCACGGGTGACGTGGCGCCGCTCGACTTTGTCGCGGCCCTGTGTGATGCGTGCCCCGGCATGGTCATGGTCGACGAGGCCTACGTTGAGTTTGCGGACGATTCGTTTGGCGCGGCTACCACGGCGCAGGGGCTTATCGCCGAGCATCCCAACCTGGTGATTCTGCATACGCTGTCCAAGGCGTTTGGCGCCGCCGGCACGCGTCTGGGCTATGTGATCGCGGCGCCCGAGGTCATCGACGTGTTCGCGGCGATTCGCCAGATCTATTCGGTCAACGTGCTGAGCCAGGCGGCAGCACTTGCCTGCGTGCGTGCCCGTGATGCCTATGCACCCGTGGTGGCGCAGGTCGCATCCGAGCGCGAGCGCGAGCTGTGCGCCCTGCGCGCGATGGCTGCCGAGGGCCTGCCCGTGGAGGCATGGCCGAGCGCGGCGAACTTTGTGCTCGTACGCACGCCGCATGCTACGCGCGTACGCGAGCGTCTACGCGACGAGTATTCGATTTTGGTGCGCGACTTTAGCTATGCGCCGGGGCTCGCGGACTGTCTGCGCATTACCGTGGGCACGCCGCAGGAAAACGACGAGGTGCTGGCTGCGTTTGCCGCGCTGGTGAAGGAGGAGATGTAGATGGGCCGTTATGCCGAGGTGACCCGCAAGACGGGCGAGACCGACATTGTCGTAAAGCTCGACCTGGACGGATCTGGCGTGTGCGACATCTCGACCGGCGTGCCGTTTTTCGACCACATGCTCAACGCTTTTGGCCGCCATGGTCTGTTCGATCTGACGGTGCACGCGGTGGGCGACGTCGAGGTCGATGCGCACCACACCGTCGAGGACGCGGGTATTGTGCTGGGCGAGGCGTTTTGCCAGGCGCTGGGCGACAAGGCGGGCATTACGCGCTTTGCCGACGCGGCGATCGCCATGGACGAGACACTTGTGATGGCTGCTGTTGATATTTCGGGCCGCGGGCAGGCCTACTGCGAGCTGCCCGTGCCGACCGAGCGCGTGGGCAGCTTCGATACCGAGCTGGCCGTCGAGTTCTTCTACGCCTTTGCGCGCGACGCCAAGCTCACGCTGCACGTGCGCGAGCTGGCGGGCGGCAACTCGCATCACATTATCGAGGCCGCCTTTAAGGCCGTGGGCCGCACGATGCGCCACGCCTGCGAGCTCGATCCCCGCGTGCAGGGCATCCCCAGCACCAAGGGTTCACTGTAACCTGCCAAAAAGGGACAGGTTTTGAATGGGGAAAAGGAGGGTCGCGTGGGCGAACCGAAGATCGTGGTGATCGACTACCACAAGGGCAACTTGTCGAGCGTTGCGCGCGGGCTTGCGCGCGCCGGTGCCGCCGCCTGTACGTCGGACGACCCGGAGCAGATCCGCCGCGCCGACGGCCTGGTCATCCCGGGCGTGGGCGCGTTCTATGACGCGATCGCCTTTATGCGCCAGAGCGGCGAGGCGGACGCGGTGCTCGATGCCGTCGCCGCCGGAACTCCGCTGCTCGGCATCTGCCTGGGCCTTCAGCTATTTTTTGAGCGCGGCAACGAGGGCGTGCCTGCGGACGAGGGTGTTGCCGCGGGCGGCAACGCCTCCGAGCGGGCTGACGGTCCCTGGATCGATGGCCTGGGTATTATGCGCGGTTCGTGCACGCGCTTGGAGTCGAGCCGCCTGAAGGTGCCGCACGTGGGCTGGGACCAGGTGCACATGACGCCCGCCGGCGCGGCCGATCCGCTGCTTGCTGGTTTTGCCGAGGGTGCCAACATGTATTTCACCCACAGCTACGCGGTGGCCGACGACGCTGATGCCGCCGATGTGCTGGCGCGCACGCACTATACGCGGAGCTTCCCGTGCATCGTGCGTCACGGCAACGTGTGGGGCTGCCAGTTCCATCCCGAGAAATCCTCAGCGCTGGGTCAGCGCATCCTGAAGAACTTCGTCAACATCGTCGAGGAGGCCGGCCGATGATCCTGTTTCCCGCAATCGATCTGATCGGCGGCAAGGTCGTGCGCCTGGAGCGCGGCGACCGCAGCCGCTGCAAGGTATATTCCGACGACCCTGTGGCAGTCGCCCGCTCGTTTGCCGAGCAGGGCGCAAGCTGGGTGCACGTCGTCGACCTGTCCGCTGCCTTTGGCGAGGACGAGGACACATGCGCTGCCAACTCGGCGGCGATTAAGGCCATCTGCGGCGTCGACGGTCTGTCCGTGGACGTGGGCGGCGGCGTCCGCTCGCTCGCGCGCATCGACGAGTTGGCCGGCTACGGTGCGCGTCGCATTGCGCTGGGCACGGTGCTCGTGACCGAGCCGGGTTTTGCCGAGGTGGCGGCCCAAGGCTTTGGCGAGCTGTTGGTGGCAGATATTGCCGCACGCGACGGCCAGGTCAAGGTGAATGGCTGGCGTGACGGCGCGGGCGTGGCGCTCGACGACGCCGTGGCGCAGCTTTCCAAGCTGGGTTTTAAGCATCTGGTGTATACCGACATTGCGCGCGATGGCATGCAGACGGGCATCGATGTGGCGGCGTATCGCCATGTGGCCGAGGCCGCGGGCTTTCCCGTCGTGGCATCGGGCGGCATCTCGACGCTCGACGACATCCGTGCGCTGGCCGCAGTGGGTGAGGGCGCGATTGAAGGTGCCATTACCGGTCGCGCACTCTACGAGGGCAACTTTACGCTGACCCAGGCGCTGGACGCCGTCCGAGGGGAGGATTAGCCCATGCTTACCAAACGCGTGATTCCCTGCCTGGATGTTAAGGACGGCCGCGTGGTCAAGGGCGTCAACTTTGTGAGCCTGCGCGATGCGGGCGACCCGGTGGAGCTGGCCCGCGCCTACGACCGCGAGGGTGCGGACGAGGTCGTCTTCCTGGACATTACCGCCACAAGCGACAACCGTGCGACGACTATCGAGATGGCGGCGCATGCAGCCGAGGAGCTGGCTATTCCCTATACCGTGGGCGGCGGCTTTCGCGACCTGGCAGGCATGCGCACCATGGTTGCCGCCGGTGCCGACAAGGTGTCGCTCAACTCGGCGGCCGTGCGTGACCCGTCGCTGATTAGCCAGGCTGCCGCGGCTTTTGGCAGTCAGGCCGTGGTCGTGGCGATCGATGCCAAGCGCGTCGGTTTGCCCGGAGAGCCGGGTGCCGACAAGTGGGAGGTCTTCACGGCGGGCGGCCGCAACGCCACGGGTATCGACGCGGTGGCGTGGGCCGAGGAAGCGGCTCGTCGCGGCGCCGGCGAGATCTTGCTGACCAGTATGGACCGCGACGGCACCAAGGCCGGCTTTGACCTGGCGCTCACCCGCGCCGTGGCGCGCGCGGTGCCGATTCCCGTCATCGCGAGCGGCGGCGTGGGCACGCTCGAGCATTTTGCCGAGGGTGTGATCGAGGGCGAGGCCGATGCCGTACTGGCGGCGAGCGTCTTTCACTTTGGAACCTTCAGCATTCGCGAAGTCAAAGAGTATATGGCCTCACAGGGCATTCCTGTGAGATTGGACTTCTAATGCTGCGGCTTGTCCAGGCACCCGACCTTCCGGCTCCAACCCTCCTCGTGTACTTAAGTACGCGTCGTCGGGCTTGTCGCTCGGAATCTCGGGCACCTGGACAACCCTCGCCGACCGGCGATGTTTAAATTGGGGAATTGAAATGAGAGAAATTACTACTCCAGCGGATCTTAAATACGACGCCAAAGGATTGATTCCTTGTGTGGTTCAGCAATATGACACCGGCGAGGTGCTTATGGTTGCTTGGATGAACGAGGAATCGGTGGGGCTGACGCTCAAGACCGGTACCACGTGGTTTTGGAGCCGCAGTCGCCAGGAGCTCTGGAACAAGGGCGCGACGAGCGGCAATATGCAAGTGGTCAAGGAGCTCTGGGCCGACTGCGATAGCGATACGCTGCTGGTCAAGGTCGACTCGCCGGGTCCGGCCTGCCATACCGGCAACCGTACCTGCTTCTTTAAGAAACTCGCGTAGGGCGGGCGCTCGATTAGACGCTCGGCCACCAGAAAGGATTGAACTATGGGTGTGCGCACCGCAAACGTTCAGGATGGAAATATCGGTGAGACGCTGACGGGCCTGGCCGAGGTGATTCACGGTCGTCGTGAAGCATCGCCGCAGGAGAGCTATACCGCTCGTTTGCTGACCGACGTCGAGGATGAGCTGCTCAAGAAGCTTGCCGAGGAGTCGAGCGAGGTGATCATGGCCTGCAAGGATAACGATCACGATCACATCCGCTACGAGGCCGGTGACCTGATCTACCACCTGCTCGTGACGCTTGAGCGCTACGGCATCACCCTCGACGAACTGGCCGGCGAACTCAACGCCCGCCGCCACTAGTCATTGGGTAGTCAATGGGAACGTTCTTAAACGACTAGTCGTTTGGGACAGTCTTTGCCGGCGTTGCCAAATAACATGCCCAATTACTACGATGAAACTGGATCTGCTGACCACACGTCGGTTTTGAGCAAATCGTCAACGCTTCTACCTGCGGTTTTATTTTCCGCATTAAGCCGGTGGTTGGAGGTTTGCGGTTCATCGTAGTAAACGGGCGTTCTTTTTGGCGGGCGGTGTTGCACGGGCGTCGGTGGTGAGCGAAACGACCTGTTTTCCTCCGTCCCCAACGGATTAAATAGAAGTTGCGGTGGAATAGTTCTTGTTTGATGGTCTTAGGGCTATAAGCAGGAACTATTTCACCGCAACTTATGAAGGGATGGCTAGGCGAGGGGCGTGGACTCCCATTCTCCGGTGGCGTGGGGGATATCGAAGGTTCGGTAGCCGCAGTCGTAGACGTGGGCCTGGGCCTCGCGGATATTCCAGCAGATGTCGCAGGCGCGGTGTGCGTCCGAGCCAAAGGTGATAGGTACCTCGGCGTGAGCGAAGCAACGCAACAGCCCGGTTGTGGGATAGTAGTCGTCGAGGCCTTTTCGCGGCGCGGCGGTCGAGACCTCGACGCGGCGACCCGTATCGTGGGCGCATTCGGCCATCTGCTCCCAAAACGGCGTCGGGTCAAAATCGGGTGCAAAGCCCTCCTTCGAAAAGCGCATGACCAGGTCGGGATGGGCCATCACGTCAAAGTTGAGTGAGCTTTCGCAAGCACGGCACCAGTCGTCGACGTAGCGCTCCCACACGCCGCGCACGCCTAGGTTTTCCCAAACGTGCAGGTTGGTATCGTCGTCGATCCAACCGCAAAGGGAATCGGGCGTATCGGGGCGAGCGACGTTTTCCGTTCCCGCCGTACCCGCGGCACCTGCCATGATATCGCCGGGGTCGCCAATCCAATGCACACTGCCCAGGCGCACCACGGCGCCCGCTGACCAGCGCTCAACCAAGGGTTCGCAGCCCTCGTACCAATCGCATTCAAAACCGTAGATAAAGGTGAGCTCCGGCGCGATCTGCGCGGCGAGTTTGCGGGCGTCCTCAAAGGCCAGACGATGCGCCGGCAAGTCGCCCTCGACAACCTGCACTTCGCAGTTGGCGTCCATGCTGGCGGGCAGGGTGAGGTGGTCGGTCGAGACCATGGCGCGGCAGCCGGCGGCGGCAGCAGCGCGGACGTTGTCCTCAAACGAGGCATGGCCGTCCGAAAACGAAGTATGGGTGTGGCAATCGACCAGCGGGCAGGCGGGCATGGCGACTCCTTTGCATTTGGCGAATCCGCTCCATTGTAATGGCGCAACTCTCAAAACGCCGGGCACGCCGGAGCTCGAAATCGATCGGAAAGGCTGCACGGTGCGCGGTGCGGCTTCGCTTGCTCTCAAAACATGTACATCAGCCTCCAAAAGTTGCAAAAAATGACATGTTTGGAGGCTGACGTACACGTTTGAGACGAGGGCGAGGGACGGGGCGGCACGTGCCGTCGGCTACTTGCTTCGTGCCGCCATGCGTTTGGCCTGCACCGTTACCATCGCGTGTCTCACGGCGGTGATGGGTCGATAGCGGATCATACGCGGTCCCGACCAGCGCATGACCTCGCGGATCTTCTCGCGCATGGCAGGCCGGTAACAATGCGAAGGACAGGCCGAGCAAAATGTCTTGGTGCCCATGTGCGGGCAGTGCTCAATGCGCGTGATGGCGTATTTCTGCAGCTCGGCGCATTCGGGGCAGAGCGCAATGGTCCGAAGGCCGAGTTTCACGCGCACGGACTCATCGTCGCCAGCCTGTTCGACCGCATGCCCGCCTCCATGATGCCCACGACACCACAGCGCAATCATCTGCGACACCATCTGGGCCTCGCGCTCGCGTTTGCGTGTCAGCTCCGGTGTATCTGCCGGACACACCATTAGCTCAGCCTCCCGTGCTCGACCGAAAGCGAGAAATCGGCAAACGCGCAGGTGCTGGCACGGTGGCTCACGAGCACAATGGTCTTGCCGCGGCGCTTGAGCTCGTCGACGGCCTGCATCACGGCTGCCTCGTTGAGGGCATCGAGTGCGCTGGTGGGCTCGTCGAGCAAGATGAAAGGCGCGTCGTTAAGGAAGATGCGCGCAAGGCCGATGCGCTGGCGCTCGCCGCCCGAAAGCGAGTCGCCCAGCTCGGCAACGGGCGTGTCGAGTCCTTGCGGCAGACGGTCGATGAGCGTGGTGAGTGAGGCGGAGCGGCAAGCGTCGAGCAGCTCGGCATCGGTGGCGTTGGCGTGTGCGACCAGCAGGTTCTCGCGTACGGTTCCGCAGAACAGATGCGTATCCTGCGTCATGTAAGCCTCGTCGTCGCGCAGGCTCGCCGTGTTGATGCGTCGGGCGTCGACATTGCTTACCGCGATGGTGCCGGCGGTGGGGTCCCAAAAGCGCATGAGCAGCTTAAGCAGCGTCGACTTGCCCGAGCCCGAGCGCCCCATGATGCAGGTCATGGTGCCGGGCGCAAAGGTGCAGGTCACGTCGTCGAGGATGAGGCTCGCAGCGGTGTCGTTCGCGATCTGCTCTGTGGCGCCCGCACCGCCCTCGTCCACGCCGCCCGCATAGCTAAAGCTCACATGCTCGGCTGCGGCGCCGGCAAACTCAACGTCCTGTCCATCGGTGACCTCGGCGCACTGGGGCCGCTCGTCGAGCAAATCGAGCACGCGTGCGCCCGAGGCGAGCGTCTCCTGCAGTGAGGCGCCCAGGCGGCTCACGGCCATCACCGAGCCAAACGACGACACAAAGGTAAAGACGGCGACAAACGCTGCAGCAAAATCAATCGTTCCCGCAGACACCAGCTGCAGCGCACGCCCGAGCATCACCAGATTGGCCGCAAGAATAAGCGCATCGGCTACGGCCTCGCTGGCCGCCTGACGGCGCTTGAGGCGCGCGTCCACGGCGCCGACTTGCTCGGTCAGTTCGCCCAGCGCACGGCTTCGATCGCTGCCGCCGGCAAACTGGATGGTCTCGCCCGCACCACGCAGGCTGTCGAGCACAAAGGCGCCCAGCTTGCCCGCGCCCTCGCGGCTCTGGCGCCCGGCGGCACCGCATGCCTTAGACGAAACCAGCGGCAGCAGCACGCCCAGAACCGCGTAGGCCACGAGCGCGATGCCCGCGAGCTCGGGGCTCACAGCCAGCAAAAAGCCTTCAAACACAACGGTGCAGACCAGAGCGATGGCAATGGGCGAGATGGTGTGCGCGTAGAAGACCTCGAGCAGCTCGATATCCGAGGTGACCAGGCTCACGAGCTCGCCCTTGCCGCGGCCCTCGAGCTTGGCGGGGGCCAGCCGGCGCAGGGCGCCAAACACCAGGTCGCGGATGTGCGCGAGCAGGCGAAACGCAATGTAGTGGTTGCAGAGCTGCTCTCCGTAATGGAGCGGTCCGCGGGCGATGCCGCAGACGGCGCAGGCCGCGCATGCCGCGACAAGGCCAAGCCCCAGGGCCTTGTCGCCCAGGGCGGCCATAAGGCCAAGGGCGCCAAAGGCCGGAACAAACGCGGCGGCGAGCATGCCGATGCTGCCCAGGGCAACGGCCAGTACAAGCCAGCCGGCAAGCGGGCGCACGAGTCCCATCATGCGCAACATGATGGACGGGGCCGAACGGCGGGCGCGGCCGGAGTCAGGCGCCGCGGCAGCGGAAGACGAGCCGGCACCGTTGAGGCCATCGGTACAGGCGGCGCTGCCGTCAACAGCCTCAACCGCGCCGGCATCCTCGGCATCACCCTCCGCATACGCATATGCCGAGAGCTGCTCCTGGCTGTTCCACATGCGCGCATAGGCGCCCGCGGTGGCCAAGAGCTCGCCGTGAGTCCCGTGCTCGGCAATACGGCCACGCTCCAGCACCAGGATCTGATCGGCGTCTACGATCGTCGACAGGCGGTGTGCCACCACAATTACAGTGTGCCCGCCGGCAAGCGACGCGATGACCTCGCCGATCGCGGCTTCGCTTGCGGCATCGACGTTGCTCGTAGCCTCGTCAAACACATAGATCGGCGAGTCGTGCAGCAGGGCGCGGGCCATGCACACGCGTTGGCGCTGGCCGCCCGAAAGGTTGGTGCCGCCCTCGTTAATCACCATGTCGAGTCCGCCGTTGGCCTGCACAAAGGCCGCCACGCGCGTGCGGTCGAGCGCGCGCAAAAGCTCGGTATCGGTGGCATTGGGCTGGGCGAGCAGCAGGTTGTCGCGCAAGGTGCCGGCAAACAGGTAGCCGTTGGTGGGCACCAGGGTGACGGCGCGCATGAGTGAGGCGGCCGTGACATCGCGCAGCTCGACGCCGCCGATGCGCACGCTGCCACGGTAGGCACCCTTGCGGCCCGCGATAATCCCCGCGAGCGTGGACTTGCCGCCGCCGCTTTCGCCCACGAGTGCCACGAGCGAGCCGTGCGCAATGGTCGCGCTGGCGCTGTCCAGCACCGTGCGGTCACCGTATGCGTAGCTCACGCCCGCGAGCTCGATATCGCCGCGACCGTCAAGCTCAACATCGCCGCGCTCGGGCTCGGGCGTATCCAGGATGCCAAACATGCGTCGTGAGGCCGCCATGCCGTTCATGGCCGTGTGAAACAGCGAACCCAAGCGGCGCATGGGCAAAAAGAACTCCTGCGACAGAAAGACGATGAGGAAGGCCGCCTCAAAGCCAATCTTGCCCGTGGCGAGCTGCAGCACGGCTACGATAATGCCGAGCGCGGCGCCCATATAGACGACCAGGTCCATAACGCAAATGGAGCGCAGCTGCATCACCAGCAGGCGCATGGTCGCTGTGCGGAAACGCTCGGACTCGGCGTTGATGCGCTCGTGCCAGCTGCGATCGGCCTGGTAGACCTTAAGGGTGGTGAGACCCTGCACGGCCTCCAGGAACATGCCGCCCAGATCGACATAGCTGCCCCAGTACTCGGCACCGATCTTTTTGGCGTTGCGCATGACCATCATGATGGAGATGGGGATGACCGGAACGCAGGCGAGCAGCAGCGCGGCGGGAAGACCCGCCTGGCCCACAAGCAGTACAAACAGCGTGATGGGTGCCAAGCCGGCAAAGAAGAGCTGCGGCAGGTAACCGCCAAAGTACACCTGGAGTTGCGTGGCGCCCTCGACGCTGGTCTGGACGGCCTCGGCGGTGGGGACGGTCTCGGTGTAGGAGGGGCCGAGTGCGGTGAGCTTGTCGTAGACGAGCGAGCGCACGCGGCGGACGGCCTCGAACGCGGCCTTGTCGCCGGCGCGTTGGGCCAGGTAGATGGAGGCGGCGCGCACGATGATGGCGGCGGCGAGCGGCAAGGCCGTCTGTGCGAGGGCGTCGACGGCGAGCGCGGCGGAAAGACCGTCCGTGACGATGCCGCCCAAGATGCGCGCAAGCACCCACATCACCGTGATGTTTGCCATGAGCGCGATCCACTTAAACAGGACGCTTGCCATAATGTAGGGCGTTGCCTGCGGAACTAGGGAGAAGAGCCGCTTCTCGAACATGAAACCTCCTATGCCGTAACGGCGCCGGGCGGGGTCCTCGGCAGCCGCTTAGTTAGCCAAATACAACTAGAGTAACATCGTGCAGCAGGTAAGTATGCCGAGGGTAATTTTTGGCCGATGAACTGCGTAGAAAGTTCAAAATTGTTGAGTGCAGCGAACTTTGTGGTGGACGGAGTGCGGGCGTAATTCTGATCGTGTGCGGCCCCGCTCCAAAACGTGTACGTCAGCCTCCAAAACCGACAAAAAATGACATGTTTGGAGGCTGACGTACACGTTTGGATAGGGGCGAGGGCGGCGACGGATGAAAGTCACGCCTGCGTCACGTACGATGTGCTAGCGTTTGGGTGAATAAAACGAGCCCGTGCGGAAAGGATCCGGAC
Source organism: uncultured Collinsella sp. (assembly GCA_938023085.1). Classification (GTDB taxonomy): domain Bacteria; phylum Actinomycetota; class Coriobacteriia; order Coriobacteriales; family Coriobacteriaceae; genus Collinsella. Next base: position 18,856 of record CALHDP010000117.1, on the reverse strand, counting down.
CGTATGCAACGTGGAAGTACATCTCCGCTGTCCCGCGAGACCGATGCGCCCGAAACCATCGTCAAGCTGGAGTGCGACATCGACGATGCGTCGCCCGAGGTACTCGCCTATGCCGCCGACCGCTTGCGCGAGGCGGGCGCCCGCGAAGTGCACTGGCTGCCTCTCTACTGCAAAAAAGGTCGTCCCGGCTGGCAGCTGCAGGTAATCTGCGCCCGCGAGGACATTGACCGTCTGCAGATGATCATCTTTTTGGAAACCACGACCAATGGCATCCGCCGCCAGGTTATGGAGCGCGTTTGCCTACCACGCCGCTTTGAGCGCGTAACAACGCCATGGGGCGAGGTGTCCGTCAAGGTGGCGACCTTGCCCGACGGCAGCGAGCGCGCGGCGCCCGAGTACGAAGACTGCGCCCGCCTTGCCCGCGAGCACAATGTGCCGCTCCAACGCGTGATGCAGGCGGCCCAGAGCGCGGCACTGCGATTTGAGTAACGCGGCCGGCGGCACGCCACGCCCAGCTCCATCAACCCCACCCGAAAGGACCACCATGAAATACCTCATCGCCTCCGACATCCACGGCTCGGCATACTGGACCGAGCGCCTGGTCGCCGCCATCGAGTCCGAGCAGCCCGACCGCATCGTCCTGCTGGGCGACCTGCTCTATCACGGTCCGCGTAACGACCTGCCGCGCGATTACGCTCCCAAGCGCGTGATTCCGCTGCTCAACGCCCTGGCAGGCCGCATCATCGCGGTGCGCGGCAACTGTGACGCTGAGGTCGACCAGATGGTGCTCGATTTCCCGGTCATGGCCGACTACGCCACGCTGTTCGACGAGAGCGGCCGCGAGCTGTTCCTGACGCATGGCCATGTTTTTGGCGCCGGCATGCACAACAGCGTCGACCACGCGCCTGCGCTGCCCGAGGGCTCCGCGCTCGTCTACGGCCATACGCACATCAAGGTTAACGAGGCAAGCGCCGCGCACCCGGGCCTGTGGCTCTTCAATCCCGGCAGCGTGAGCATTCCCAAGGACGGTACGCATAGCTACGGCATCTACGAGGGCGGCGCGTTCCGTCACGTGATCATGGAGGAGGAATAACCATGGCACAGCATATGGCTCAGCAAAATGCCGAGGGTTCGCGCGACCTGTCCACGCTGGTCGACGCGTCGGCTGAGCTGCAGCATCTGGTGCAGACCATCTGGCGCCTGCGTCAGCCCGACGGCTGCCCGTGGGACCGCGAACAGACGCACCGCAGCATTGGCAAAAACATGATCGAGGAAGCCTACGAGGCGCTCGATTGCATCGAGGCGGACGACGTGGCACATCTGCGCGAGGAGCTGGGCGATGTGCTCATGCAAGTAGTACTGCATGCGCAGATTGCGGCGGACGCCGGCGAGTTTACGCTGGCCGATGTGGCACGCGATATCGACGCCAAGCTCATCCGCCGTCATCCGCACGTATTTGGCGATGCGGATGCCGATAACTCCGACGAAGTGCTCAAGATCTGGGACGAGGTCAAGCTTGCCGAGAAGGCTGCCAAGGACAAGGCCGTGGCAGCGGGCGAGGCTACGCCCGAGGGCCTGCTCGACGGTGTGCCCACGCATCTGCCGGCGCTGATGCAGGCTCAGAAGGTATCGCGCAAGGCGGCTGCCGTGGGCTTTGAGTGGGAGACGGTCCAGGACGTGTGGGACGAGGTAGCCGAGGAGCGTGCCGAGTTTGAGGCCGAGGAGCCCGGCTCGCCCGAGCGCGAAATGGAGTTTGGCGACCTGCTCTTTGCCTTGGTCAACGTCGCGCGCAAAGAGGGGATCGACGCCGAGAGTGCCCTGCGCGCCAGCACGGCCAAGTTCCGCCGTCGCTGGGCTGCGATGGAGGCCGCCGTGCACGAGGCGGGCGATGACCTCGCCGCCTGCTCAACCGCTCAACTCAACGACCTGTGGGACCAAGCAAAAGCAAGCGAGTGAGGCCTGCGTCTCTCACGGCATCCATTCGTAGAGAGGTCTCTACAAGCAAAAAGCCATATACAACGGAAGATGCGCCAGCCGCGCTTCGGCATCCCACTCGAGTTGTTTAGGGTGCAACACGTAAGCCATCCCAATCTTCTTGTTAAAGCGCGCGCGGAATCGGTCGAGGGAGATGGTTCCGTATCTGCGTGGCGACTTAACTTCGATGGGGCTGATGCGCGGCTTTCCGGCGGCATTGACATAGGGTCGGGTAACGAGGAAGTCGATTTCCATGCGCTCCTCTCCCTCCTTCTTTCCGCTTTGGGAATAAAAGAAGAGCCTGTGTCCATTGGCCTTTAGAGATTGGGCAACGTAGTTTTCGGTAAGCATTCCTTCGTTCAATCCGATGTCGCCGCGAAGCACGGCCCTGTAAACGTCTTCATCGGTATCGTTGTTGTCAGAGAAGGCAAGCGTTACAAGCAGGCCGGTGTCTGCCATGTAGCACTTGAGGGCCGTTTGCTCCATGCTGAGTGAAAGGCCCACGCTCGGTTCGCTTGCGGCGTAGCAGATATTGGCAATTCGCGCGTCTGCCAGCCAAAAGAAGGCTTTTTCGTAGGTGCGCATGCGTGCGTTTTTATAAAGTGAGGAAAGCTTGAATCGTTTTTCGTGCCTAGAGAGCTGACCCGGGATGCCATCGAGTACGGAGACGACTTTGAATTCGTAACCGGTTGCAAAACGAGAGATATCGTTGCGATAGAGCTGGACGATTCGGCGCTTCGAAGCGTCGACGGGCGCAAAAGCGCGCTGTTCAACATAGATGGATACCGGCTCAGGCATGCCGCCTACGAGCATGTATTCGCGCATAAGGGAGAGCGCTCTGCGATGTAGGGCATCGGGGAGCGGCTTCATCTTGTTAAAACTCATGCGAATGAGATCGGCCAGCCCCTTTTCGTCCATGCCCCAAAGAAACTCCTCAAAGTCGAGGGGCTCAAGTTCCAGAGACTCTTCCTCGGATGGGATGACGATATCTCTAATGTTCTGCTTGATGCTGAGCAGGGATCCAGTTTCGATGTAGTCGTAACGTCCGTCTGCAACGAGATACTTGATGAGTCCGCGTGCTTGCGGGTACATCTGGACCTCGTCAAAGACGATAAGCGTCTCGTGTTCATAGAGTTTGACGTTATAGAAAACCGAGAGATAGAGGAAGAGCGAGTCGAAGTCAGTGCGATAGTCCTCAAAATATTGCTTAACTTCGGCAGGTGCTTGAAAGAAATCAATGACAAGGCAGGACTTGTATTCGGTTTCTCCAAACGTGCGGGCAAGCGTGCTCTTTCCGACGCGGCGGGCTCCTTCAATAAGAAGTGCTGTTTTACCAGCGCTTTCATGCTTCCATTTTAGTAGTTTGTCATAGGCTTTTCGTTTAAGCATGGCTACCTCGTACACGATATCCAGAACTTTTGTAACCTGATTATGCACGATATCCAGAACTTCAGACCCTTAGAATTGCACGATATCCAGAACTTTGCACGATGTAAAAGCACATTATTGGCTCTTTCATTCGCAAGCCGGGTAAAGACTGTATGCCGATAGAAGAATTTAATGGGGGGGGGCGACCTCTAGAGATGAATGCTCGGTGAAAAACAAGCGCCCCAAAGAATGATTTCTCCAATTCATATGTATCCCTCGGCTAACTTAGGGCATAATGCAAAAAGTGCGACAAGGCTAACTTGCAAACCAAAGCGCCACATTGGCGCAATGCCGTGTCGCCAAGCATTCAACCCGTTTCCAAGTGAGAGGGAGACAACATGAGTGACATTTTGGACGTCTACGGTCGTGAGGTGCTCGACAGCCGCGGCAACCCCACCGTCGAGGTCGAGGTCGTGCTCGAGGACGGTAGCTTCGGTCGCGCGATGGTGCCTTCGGGCGCTTCGACCGGCGCTTTCGAAGCTTGTGAGCTGCGCGACGGCGACAAGGGCCGCTATCTGGGCAAGGGTGTCTCGCAGGCCGTCGAGCACGTCAACAACGAGTGCGCCGATGCCGTCGTGGGCCTCGACGCCTTCGATCAGCGCGCTGTCGATGCCGCGCTAATCGCCGCCGACGGTACGCCCAACAAAACCAGGCTCGGCGCCAACGCTATTCTGGGCGTATCGCTGGCCGTTGCCCGCGCCGCGGCAGAGTCGGCTGGCCTGTCGCTGTACCAGTACCTGGGCGGCGTCAACGCTCATCTGCTGCCCACGCCTATGATGAACATCCTCAACGGCGGTGTGCATGCCGACAACAACGTCGACTTCCAGGAGTTCATGATTATGCCCGTGGGCGCTCCGAGCTTTGCCGAGGGCCTGCGCTGGTGCGCCGAGGTCTACCACACCCTCAAGGGCGTGCTGCACGAGGCCGGCCTTGGCGGCGGCGTGGGCGACGAGGGCGGTTTCGCGCCCAACCTCAAAACCAATGCCGAGCCGTTCGAGTACATTACCAAGGCCGTCGAGAAGGCTGGCTTTAAGCCCGGCGTTGACTTCATGTACGCCATGGATCCGGCGTCCACCGAGTTCTACAACGTCGAGACCGGCATGTACGAGCTCAAGGGCGAGGGCGTAGAGTACACGAGCGCTCAGATGGTCGATTACTGGGAGAAGCTCGTCGACACCTATCCCATCATCTCCATCGAGGATGGCATGGCCGAGGAGGACTGGGACGGCTGGGTTGAGCTCACCCGCCGCATTGGCAATAAGGTGCAGCTCGTAGGCGACGACCTGTTCGTTACCAACACCGAGCGCCTTAAGAAGGGCATCGAGCTGGGCGCCGCCAATGCGATCCTGGTCAAGGTCAACCAGATCGGCACGCTCACCGAGTCGCTCGAGGCTATCGAGACTGCCAAGGAGGCCGGCTACGCTTGCATCGTGAGCCACCGTTCCGGCGAGACCGAGGACTCCACGATCGCCGACCTGGTCGTGGGTGTTAACGCCGGTCAGATCAAGTCGGGTGCCCCGTGCCGCAGCGACCGTATTGCCAAGTACAACCAGCTCATCCGCATCGAGGACGAGCTCGAGGGCAGCGCGCGCTACGCCGGTAAGGCCGCGTTCTACAACATTCGCTAAACAAGTGGTGCTCGCGGGGGCGGGGTTGACTCGGATTCGCCTCGTTCCCGCCGGGCACCGTTGAGCACCATTGGGCGCTGGGCCATACGGCTCAGCGCCTTTTTTATGTCGAGCAAAGGCTGGCGAAGGCGGCGCGGGCGCTCGTGCTATAACTAAAGGACTTAGCGCAAACAAACCTCAACCGCACAAGGCGCACATGGATCAGATTTACGACAACAGGTACGATTCCGCCGGTTCGCGTGAGCCGTCGCCTCGTCGTGCGCGTACCGCACAGCTTGGCGGGTCTGGTTATGCTGGTGCTGATCGCTCCAGGTATAGCTCGCCGGCGACTTCGCATCCCAATGCTCAGCCAAATAGTTCCTCGGATAGTCCGGTGCGCCCATCGCGTTCCAAGCATGCGTCGCGCCCTTCGACCCAGGCGTCCGACAAGCCGCGCCGTCCCTCAAGCCGTCTTTCCGGCTCGGACTTTATGCACTACGCCAACGACAACGCGGTGGTCAAGGCGATCTACGACTTTACCCACGGTCCTCAGCGAGGGCTATTCATCGGCATCGTCGTTGCCCTGGTGCTCGTGAGCCTGTATTTCCCCGTGCGCGACCTGTATGTGGCAAAGCGTTCGAGCGATATCTTGGCCAAGCAGGTCGAGATTCGCCAGCAATACAATGATGGGCTGCAAAAAAGTGTCGACAAGCTGCTCTCGGAGGAGGGTATCAAGGATGCGGCATCCGAGGACCTGGGCTTGGTGATGCCCGGCGAGAAGAGGATTGAAGTGCAGGGCCTGGACGGCGATTCGGATGCCTCGTCGAGCCAGAAGTCGTCGAACGCCAAGAAGGCCAGCGAAGTTGCCAAGGAAATCGAAGAGGTCGGCAAGGACGCACCGTGGTACATCAAGACGCTCGATATGCTGTTTGGATTTAACGGCGTCGAGGGCCAGACGGTCGCGTCCAGCGGCGAGTAGGCGAGTAGCGCCCGGAGGGGAGCCCGCAATGGCAGATTGCAAACGATATAAGGTGGCGGCGATCGACCTGGGGACGGTGTCGTCGCGACTAGTGCTGGCGCAGGTCGAGGCCGGGGCGATCGTGGAATCGTCCAAGCATACCGAGATTACCGATCTGGGTGAGGGCGTTGACGCGACGGGCCGCTTTTGCGAGGCGGCCGTTGAGCGCGTGCTCGCTGCGTGCCGCATGTTTGTGGACGAAGCCCGTGCCTTTGGGGCCGTGTGCGTCTGCACCACCTGCACGAGTGCAGCGCGCGATGCGTCCAACGCCGCCCTGCTGCTGGACGGCCTGCACGAGCTGGGGCTTGAGCCGCAGGTGATTCCGGGCGAGGTCGAGGCGCGCCTGACGTTTTTTGGCGTGGCGCACGACTTTGCCGGCGAGCGCATCATTGTTGCCGATTCGGGCGGCGGCTCCACGGAGCTCGCTACGGGCGTATACGCGCCGGAGCGCGGGGTCTTCGCGCTGGAGGGAACGCGTTCGCTGGACATTGGTTGCCGTCGTGTGACGGAGCGTTTCTTCTCGGCGTTGCCGCCTTCGGACGGCGAGCTTGCTGCCGCTGCCGACTGGGCGGGCGAGCAGTTCGAGGCTTACTTTGAGAGCCTGCCGAGCGATTTTGAGCGCGCCGAGCGCTTGGTCGCGGTGGGCGGTACCGTCACCACACTCGTGGCGCTGGTCCACGAGCTGGAGCCGTATGACTCGAGCTTTGTGCACCTGCGCGAGCTTTCGATGGAGCAGATCTCGGACGCTATCGATCATATGTCTACGCTGGATGTGGAGGGTATCGCTGCGCTGCCGGGCGTGCAGCCCAAGCGTGCGGGCGTGATTCTGGCCGGCGCCGTGGTGATCCGTGAGCTCATGCGTGCCGGCGGCTACAAGACGCTCACCGTAAGCGAGAACAGCCTCCTCGCCGGCATGGCCGCCACCATCAACGAGACCCTCGACGGCGCGACCCCCACCATCGCCTGGACCCCGAGCCTGAGTGCTCTTTAACCGTCTTCCTCTGAGTTGCGGTGAAATAGTTCCTAAATAAGCTGGTAAACGGTATAAACAGGATCTATTCCACCGCAACTTAGAGCCCCGCCGGCGTCCAAAAGAAACGGGCCCGCATCCCCGGGGGACACGAGCTCGTAAACAATACATGGTAGGGGCGGTGGGACGTCTGCGTATTTGCTGCGCAAATCCGCACCGGCTTCGGACGCCTGCTGGCGCCCTCGCCGGCTCGCTGCGGACGCTGCGCGTCCGCTTGACGCTCGCCCCCCCCCTCGCGGGTTCGAGTCCCACCGGCATCTAAAAGAAGTAAGCCCGCATCCCTTGGGGACACGGGCTCGAAAGCTCCATATGGTAGGGGCGGTGGGACTCGAACCCACAATCCTTGCGGCGAGAGATTTTAAGTCTCCTGCGTATGCCAATTCCGCCACGCCCCCGTGAGACTAGAAGTCTAGCACAAGCCGTCCGTTACGCGTTGACGGCCATCGAGTGTTGCCCCGACTTCTCCAGGAACTCCTGGAACTTGGCTTCGTCGCCCTTGTTCTTGTACTGCAGAGCCAACAGATACTCCAAGCGGCAGCTCTTGACCTTGTCGTCACCGGCCTCCTTGAGCATGCGCTCCAGCTCGGGAATGTCGTTGTGGCGCTTGAGGATCATCGTGTCGTACATCAGTTGGCATTCGTGTGCGACTGCCTCGGCCTGGCCGCCCTCAAAGCCTTTGATCTCGTGCAGCAGCTCCTTGGACTTTTTGCGGTCCTCCTGGCCAACGTAGTAGTTAAAGGCCTTAATCACCAGGTCGACGCGCTGCATCTTGGGCAGATTGAGTCCCAGCAGCAAATCGAACATCTCGTCGGCGCGCTTGTGGTCCTCGCGCAGCAGATAGGAGTTCAGGCGCAGGTAGTCGCGGTTATAGCGCGGGTACAGCATGCTGGTGAGTTTGCCATCGAGCAAACGATCGAACTCGTCCCACTGCTTGGCAGCCATAAGCTGTTGCAGGCGCTTAAACGTGGTGCGTTTTTTTACGCTAAAGAACACCGATATGGCGATACAAATAATGACGACGGCGGTCCAGAGGGTGCGGGAATCGGGCATTTTAGAGTCCTTAGTCGCTCGTAAAGCGAGCGGTATGACAACACGTGCTAGATGTATTATACGCGGCGTGCAAGCAAACTGGCATAAAAGCGCATCGAGGCCGAGCGCCATCGCTCGCTGCGGTACACTTACCTAAAGTAAACCATGAAGGGAGACATTACCTATGAAGAAGATTGTTTTGGCTTGCGGTGCTGGCGCTGCTACTTCCACGCTCGTTGCCCAGAAGGTCGCCACCATGCTCGACGCCAACGGTTACGCCGACAAGTACGAGATCGTGCAGTGCGCCATCTCCGAGGCCAAGGACGTTTGCGACGAGGGCGCCGATCTGCTGATCGCCACCACCGTTGCCCCCGAGGGCCTTACCTGCCCGTACGTGAGCGGCGTGCCCTTCATGACCGGCATGAACCGCGTCGCTGCCGAGAAGGCCGTTCTTGACGTCATGGCTCAGTAGGCGCTGACTGCATGAGTGAGCAGAACGCCAATCCGGTCGAGCTCTTTGGCATGCGCGTTGCCCATGTGGGCATTAACGCCACCGACCCGGCAGACGCCCTGGAGATCGCGGAGCTGTTCTCGACGATGATGGGTCTGCCCGTTATCGAGACCCCGGTTTCGTACTTTAACGATTCGCTGGTCGAGGTCATGAAGCAGAATGGTCGTGGCACCAAGGGCCACATCGGCTTTGCCGTCAACGACATTGATGCGGCCGAGAAGTGGTTTGCCGAGCGCGGGCTCGAGGTCAACGAAGAGTCGCGCGCGCTGCTGCCCGACGGTAGCACCAAGCTCGTGTACTTTAAGCGCGAGTTCGCCGGTTTCGCCGTGCATCTGTGCCGCGAGTAGCGCACAAGCTGCCATAGCTAGCAAAAAGGGATAGGGCCGTGTGGCCCTATCCCTTTATTTATGCCGAGGGGCTTCCTAGCGCGGCAGGCGAATCGTAAAGCGGCTGCCGACGCCCTCGACTGAGGTCACGCCAATGACGCCGCCATGGCTATCGACGATCCACTTGGCAATGGCAAGCCCCAGACCCGAGCCCTGTGCGCCGGCATCGCGTGCATTGTCGGCGCGGTAGAACCGTTCAAACGCGTGAGCTGCGGATTCCTGGTTCATGCCGATGCCCTCGTCCTCAACGCTTATGTCGATCGTGCCCGCGCCCGCATCCGGCGCTACGCCAAATGTGACGGTCGTTCCCGCATCCGAGTACTTGGCGGCGTTTTGCACGATCACGCGCAGAGCCTGCTTCACGAGCGCCACGTCGACGGGCGCGTCGCAGCGCGGGTCGCTGACAAGCGCAGCGTCAAAGGCCAGCCGATACGTGTGCTCGGTATCGATCATCTGCGATTCCTCGCATACCTCGTCGACCAGTGCGGCAAGGTTGGTATTTGCGCGCCGCAGGACCGTGCGCCCGGCATCGCCGCGCGCCAAAAACAGCAGCTGCTCCACGAGCTCTTGCATGTGCTCGCTTTCGGCCTTGAGGGACGCGATAGATTCTGCCAGCACGTCCGGGTCGTCTTTGCCCCAGCGATCGAGCATGTTTACGTAGCCCTGAATCACCGCGATGGGCGTGCGCAGCTCGTGGCTCGCATCGTTGACAAAGCGCATTTGCTGCAGTTTGGCCTCTTGCATCTGGCGCAGTAGGCGGTTGAGTGCAACCTCGATGCTTGCCAGGTCGGCGTCGCCGGTAGTGACGCTCGGCGAGTCGACGCTTGCGCGCTCGATGGCCTGCTCCAGTGTTTCCATCTTGCCGCCGGAGAGCTGCATACGGCCGAGCTCGTCCACGCGCAAGGCCAGGTCGTTGAGCGGTGCCATGGTGCGGCGCACGCGACGGGCGCCGCCGAGCATGTCGAGCACGCTGATGACCTGCCAACCCACAACGACAAGGTAGAGAGGCCATAGCGCGACGAGGTCCTGCGCGAGGGGGAAAGTCTTGGTGGTACGCGCAAGCTCGACGGTATAGGTGAGCGTTGCCAGGTCCCAGCCGCGCGCAGGCGCCAGCGACATGCCGTGAACGGCGACGCCGGGGATCCATCCTGCGGTAAACGCGCCGTCGGGCAGCATCTGGTTGTATCCATAGACGAGGATCGCCGCCGCAATCACCATCAGCAGCAGATCGAGCCAGACGTAGCTCATCAAGCGGCGCCACATATAGCTCCAGTTGATGGCGCGGGCGATGGATGTGACGCGCTTGGCCTCGGCGTTACGCGCGGCAGACATAGCCCACCCCACGCACGGTCTGGATGATGCGGGCGCCGCCGGCGTCCTCGATCTTGGCGCGCAGGTGCGCGATGTGCACGTCGACGTTGTTGGTGTCGCCCACGTATTCGTAGCCCAGCGCCTCGTGCGCGATGCGCTCGCGCGTGAGCACGGTGCCGGCGTGCGCCATAAGCAGGGCGAGGACGTCGAACTCGCGGGCAGTGAGCGCGATGGGCGAGCCGCCGACCGTGACTTCGCGGCGGTCGGGATCGAGCGCGACCGAACTCACGGTGAGCGCGGCGGGGGAGGGCGAGGCGGATGCCTGGGTCGAGTCGCCAGCCGGGGGTATCGCAGCGGCGCCCGTAGCGCCCGTCCCGGCCCCAACGCCGCCAACGCCCGAAGCCGCCCGCACGGCCTCCGAGCGCTTCAACGCCACGCGGATCCGTGCGAACAGCTCCTCAATCGCAAACGGCTTGGTCAGGTAATCGTCGGCGCCGGCATCGAGCCCGGCCACCTTGTCCATCACGGCATCGCGCGCGGTGACCATGATCACCGGTACATCCTTGTGCTTGCGGACGCGTCGCAGCACCTCCATGCCGTTGAGCTGCGGCAACAGCACATCGAGCAGAATCAGATCGTAGTTGCGCTCCAGCGCCAGGTCCACGGCGGTGCGGCCGTCGGCGGCGTGCTCCACCTGGTAGCCCTCGTGCTCCAGCTCGAGCGTCACAAAGCGGGCGATTTTCTCCTCGTCCTCTACGATCAGGATCCGTGCCATGCGTGCCCCCGTCTGCGATTACTTGTCGTCGTTGAGATTTTGCTTGATGTCGTCCGCGGCATCGGCAGCGTGATTCATAAGGTTGTTGATGCTGCCGGGTACGTCGCCGTCGCTATCGATGCGGTAACGCATGCCAAAGAACAGGCCAATCAGCATCAGCCATATCGTGGCGCCCCAGGCAAACAGCGCGACGATGGGGATCAGGATGGGAATGTTGAGGATGATCGCGTCGCGGCGCGTGGCGATAAACTTGGTGTCCAGGCTCAGGCGGAAGAGCTTTTTGAGGTACTCCCACACGCTGTCCATCTTCTTGGAGAAGTCGGTCTTTTCGCTCGACTTCTCGTAGGCGGCCTGCGCGGCGACCATCTCGGCTGAGGGCTCATCGACTGGCGCGGACTCGGTGGCGGCGTGCGCCGACGTGGTCTGCGTCTTGCCCTGCGACTCGAGCCAAATGATGGCATCCAAAACGTTGCCGTCGGCAGCGTCGAGCGCGGCCTTGGCATCGGTGTAGCTCACGTTGCACTTGGTGCGGATGGTTTCAACTTTTTCGAGGTCGTCCATGACCTGTCCTTTCGTTCGATGGGCGCGACGCCGGGCGATCTGCCCGGGCGCGAGCGTTGCGTTCGGCGGTCTGCGTTGCGCGGCGCCGCCCCGCCCTTGGTCGAACTCTATAGTGCAGGTTATAGATTAAGCGATTCTTGAGCCAAGATTAATGTTGGATGAGTTTTTGGGTGGCGGTGGGAAAAGTATTTGACCTCGATAGCGGGGGATGGGGTGCCGGTGCAAAACGGCGTCAAGGGTTGGTCGAGCAGGCGGTTTCTCCATTGATGTCCGCACGGCATGTGACACTTACCCTGCCGCCCTGCTCTGCCGCGGAGGCATGTACCCAAACAACGACCCTCTAAGGAGTTCGATATTGATGAGTGACAACGCAAAGCATCTCGCAAAGAAGTGCGTTAAGGACGCGGGGCCGTGCCTCGCGCTGTGCGTAGCCGGCGCAGCGGTCGCGCTGCTGGCTTCTTTGGGGCCATTCGACGTGCTGCGAAGTGCCGTCTCTCTGCACGTTTGCATGGCCCTTGCCGGCGCCATGATGACCGGCGGCGTGCTCGATCTGGTTTTTTGGGTGCTTGACCCGTTTGGATGGAAGAACGAGGGGTAAGCCCTAAGGGCTGGAACGGTTGGCTTAGTGATCGTGCAGAATGCGGGCTAGCGACTTACAGGGAAGTGGTGATCCGATGACGGTCTATGTGACGGGCGATATTCACGGCGGCGTCGACATGCAAAAGCTGCGCGACTGGGACCTTGGGGATAGTCTGACGAGCGACGACTATCTGATTATCGCCGGCGACTTTGGCTTTCCGTGGGATTTCTCTGCCGAAGAATGTGCCGACATCGCTTGGCTGGAATCGCGTCCCTATACCGTGCTGTTTGTCGACGGCAACCACGAGCGTTTCGATCACTGGGCGGAGCGCCCCATGGAGTTGTGGCACGGTGGGCTGACGCAGCGCCTGTCGGACACCTCTCCCATACGGCGCCTGACGCGCGCCGAGGTTTTTGAGCTCGACGGCTCAACGGTCTTTACCATGGGCGGCGCCACGAGCGTGGACAAGGAATACCGCATTCCGTATTCCAGCTGGTGGCCGCAGGAGCTGCCGGACGAGCGCAACTTTGAGGAGGCGCGGGCAAAGCTCGACAGCGTGGGCTGGACGGTCGACTACGTGATCACTCACACCTGCTCTACGCGCATGCCTTCGTCCACGCTTTATCCAGCGTCCGGCTGGAATTGCCCCTCCGTTGATCGGCTTACGGCATTTTTCGATGAGCTGGAAGACCGCTTGGACTACAAGCGCTGGTACTACGGGCATTTTCATCGGGATACCAACCCGGCCGAGCGTCACACCGTGCTCTACGACTGCATCGTTCGCTTGGGCGACGAACTCCAGCCCTGGGATGTTGCGTAGAGGCGGGGTGGCTGGCTACTCGACCGTTACAGTGATGTTCTCCCGATGCGCGCGGATGACGTCCCAGCTAAAGTGCTCGACCAGCTGCTCGGCAGAGCGCGGTGTGGCGTCCGGCGCGATGCCCGTTTGCCCGGCGAGCCATCCCAGCAGCGTCTCGGGCGTGCCAAAGCGTGCGCGTAGTTCGCCCAGGTCCAGATCGCGATCGCGCTTGGAAAGGCGGCGGCCGTCCGGTGACATGAGCAGCGGAATGTGCGCGTAGTGCGGCGTGGGCAGTCCCAGCAGATGTTGCAGATAGATCTGGCGCGGCGTGGAACCAAGCAGGTCGCATCCGCGTACGATCTCGGTGACGCCCATGGCAGCGTCGTCGACCACCACGGCCAGCTGATAGGCAAACACGCCGTCGCTGCGGCGCACCAAAAAGTCACCGCACTCGGTGGCGAGTGCTTCGCATTGGGCTCCGTACGTGCGGTCCACGAATTCGATCACGTCGCTGGCGAGGTCGTCGACGGTGGGCACGCGCAGGCGCGTGGCCGGAGCACGCAGGGCACTGCGGCGGGTGATTTCATCAGCAGAAAGACCTCTGCAGGCGCCGCGGTAGATGGGCGTGCCGTCGCTGGCGTGCGGCGCGCTCGCGGCGTGGAGTTCGGCACGCGTGCAAAAACAGGGATAGGTGAGGCCGGCGTCTTGCAGCTGATGCAGAGCACGCTCGTACAGGTCTAGGCGATCATGCTGGTAGTAGGGGCCTTCGTCCCATTCGAGCCCCAGCCAAGCCAGGTCGTCAATCAGTTGGGCGGCAAGCTCCGGCCGCTTACAGCGATCGTCCAGGTCCTCGATGCGCAACACGATGCTGCCGCCCTGGCTGCGGGCCGAAAGCCACGAGCACAGGCAGCTGAACACGTTGCCCAGGTGCATGCGGCCCGAGGGCGACGGGGCGAAGCGTCCCACGACGGGGGTGGGCTCTGCCGTTGCCGGTGCGTCCGCGGCGTGTGTTGCTATGTTGCGTGCGTTGATATCCATGCGGACGAGTATAGCGCGGGAGGTGGGGGAGGCACCGGCTCGACAGCTCGATCGCCACCCGCCAGCCCAACCCCTCAAACGACAGAAACCCCGGCAGCTCTTCGCAACTGCCGGGGTTTCCGCGGAAAAGGGGGACATGATCCTCAAGCGAACGGCAAAGGGGCAAACCGTTTTCGCTCAACTGCTTTATGCCCCTTGCTCGCGGACTCAATCAGTGCGCGTCGCGGCAACACAAAGCCGCTACACCTGTGACGGAGCTATGAAGTGGTATCTATTGCCGGAGCGGGCTATGCCAAGGAGTGTCCCAGATTGCCGGCAGATAAGGAACGTCCCCATGTGCCGGCCGCGGGCGTGACTTTCATCCCGTTTGGCGCTCCGGTCGCCTAGATGTTCGTCATGCGTACCCGCAAACGTGGGACAATGGCGCTGTTGGTTTTACAGACAAAGGATGTGCCTATGAACACCCTCGCCGCCAAAGTCAGCCGGCAGCGCCGCCCGTTTGCGCGATTTGCTTCCATTTGCGCGCTCGTCGCGTGCGCACTGCTGCTACTGCCCGCCGCCGCACACGCCGACGGTTATTCCATGACCCAAACCTATATCAGTGCCACGGTTGAGGCCGATGGATCGCTGACCGTTGTCGAGGGACGCCAGTTTGATTTCGACGACGACATCAACGGCGTGTTTTGGGAGATCAATACGGGCACCAACCAGCAGGGCGGCACAGCGGGCGTCGACGTGTTGAGTGTCGAGGAAGAGGACACCGCGTTTAACAAAGTCGATAGCGCGAACAAGGGCGATTCTGGCGTCTACACGGTCGAGCAGACCAGTGACGGCGTAAGGATTAAGGTGTTCAGCCCCCACGAGAGCGGCGACAGCGCAATCTACTACGTGAGCTACACCATGACCGGTGCAGTCATGAACTGGGCCGATACCGCCGAGCTCTACTGGAAGTTCGTGGGCGACGGCTGGTCTGCGGATTCCGACGATGTCGAGATGGAAGTGCGCTTCGCAAATGCCGCTGCCGGGACGGCGGCCGTCAAGGGCGATAACTTCCGCGCATGGGGCCACGGCCCGCTGACGGGCGATGTATCGCTCGATGCGGACGAACCCATGGTCACCTATACCATTCCCTGCGTGTATCAGGGCGAATTCGCCGAGGCACGCATCGCCTTCCCCAGCGACTGGGTGCCGCAGCTTGCCGCCTCGGGCGAAGAGCGCATGTCAACGATCCTGAGCGAAGAGAAGGAATGGGCCGACGAAGCTAACGCCCGCCGCGCTCACGCTCGCATGATCGCCAATGCACTTGCCGTGCTAAGTGTTGTTGCGGCGGTGGCCTTCACCGGCACAATCGTTATGCTCAAGCTGCGCAAGCGCAAGCCCAAGCCGCTTTTCCAGGACGAATATTTCCGCGATGTGCCCTCGGCCGACCATCCCGCCGTGCTTTCGGCCCTCATGAGCTGGAACGAGGTGCCCGATCAGGCATATATCGCCACACTGATGAAGCTGACCGACGACCGCGTGATCAAGCTGGAAGAAGCGACCGAGACCAAGAAGAAGGGTCTGCTCCGTCGCGAAAAAGAGGAGCAGACGTATCGCATCACAGTGACCGACGAGGCCTGGAAGGCTGCCAAGAAGGACGGCATCGATCGCGATGTGCTCAAGGTCTTCTTCGCCGGCGTTAAGCCCGATAAGGACGGAGTCCGTTCGCGCACGTTTAGTGAGCTTGAGGAGTACGCTAGCGAGCGTACCACATCTGTTGGCGACAAGCTCGAGGACTATCAGAGCACAGTTAAGGGCAAGCTGGAAGCGCGCGAGCTTATAGCATCGGATGGCACTATCGCGATGGTGGCCGGCCTGGTTCTCGGCATCATCATTGTCTTTGGCATTCTGGGCTCTCTGTTCTATACCGACTTTGCGGACGCCAACGTCGGTGCCGCTATGATCTCGATCCCCGTCACGATCGTGGGCTTTGTCCTGAGCTGCACCTTCCGCCGTTACACGCCGGAGGGCGCCGAAGTGGCGGCTCGCTGCAAGGCGCTTAAGCATTGGCTCGAGGACTTTACGCGCCTGAAGGAGGCCATCCCCAGCGATCTGATTCTGTGGAACAAGCTGCTGGTGATGGGCGTTGCCCTGGGCGTTTCGAAAGAAGTGCTGCGACAGCTGGCCGAGGCCGTGCCGCCCGAGGTGCGCGAGGCCGACGGCTTCTACGACAATTATCCCTGTTACTGGTGGTACTACCATCATTACGGTATCGAGTCTCCGCTCGATTCGTTCGATGACGTGTATCACGAGAGCATCCGTGAGCTGGCGTCGAGCTCCGACAGCTCGAGCGGCGGCGGAGGCGGCGGCTTCTCTGGCGGCGGAGGCGGCGGCGTCGGCGGAGGCGGCGGCGGAACGTTCTAACGGTCGTAAATCATGGGATGGGCTTTTCTCGACAGCCGTCGGGGAAGCCCATCCCATTTTTATGCGCTACCTACGAAGACTGTCCCCAACGACTAGTCACTGGGGACGTTCCTAAATGACTAGGTATGGCTGCCGGGTTTAGGCTGTTAGGTCGAGTTCGTAGAGGAAGCTTTCGCGCGGCATGTCGTGGCGGCGCTCTTCGCGGTTGGCGCGGTGCGTGGCCGTGCGCTTAAAGCCGTGCAGCTCGTAGAACTTCCACGAGCAGTTGGAGTCGGTGTACAGGTGCGCCCTCGTCGCTCCAAGCGAGGATAGGTGCGAGACCGCGGCATCGAGCAGAACCGTGCCAACGCCCAGGCCATGGACATCGCGATCCACGGCAAGCAGCGTGACCTCGTTGTCGTGCGGCAACGGGCTGCTCTCGAGCAGGCGGTTGTTGGTTCGGATGGTTGCGCGCACAAACGAGAGATACTCGGCGCAGGCATCAGGCTCCAGCTCACGCATCTGCGATAGCAGCGCGCGTTCGGTATCCATCCAATGCTCGTTGATAGTGGCGCCGGAGCTCTGTCCCGCACGCGCGAGCGAAATGCCACGCGCCTGACCGTCGATTACGGCAACCTGTGAAAACGTCGACGACGAAAGACAATAGGCGAGGTCGCACGCGGCCTCGAGGCGGTTGTACTCATCGTTATCCGAATTGTTATGCCAAAGCTGCTGCAGAATCAGCGCGATGGCGTCGAAGTCTTCGGTATCAAACGGTCGGTAGAGAACCCGCGAGACCATGGTGCCTCTTTCTTTTGCGGATGCATATCGAGCACAGTTCTACCACGCCATTGGCATCAAATTATGGTGCCCCTGTGTTCCACGAACTCACCGTGCCCAGTGCCATGCCCATCCCCTCCGCTCGCAAACTTTTTCTGCACATGCGCCCGTTGCGGGGTGCATCGATGCGCTCGATGCGCTACATTAAATCAGTATTTTCAATGCCGCTGCGCGAGCGCTGCAGATCGACGTATCACCGACTCACAGAGCACGGCGGCGTACCAGACAGGAGGACTGCATGGGATCTGATGTGAAGATCGCACGCGCGTTGATCTCGGTTACCGATAAGACGGGCGTCGTCGATTTCGCACGGACGCTGGTTGACGACTTTGGCGTCGAGATCATCTCTACGGGCGGCACGGCTCGTGCCATCGAGGACGCGGGCGTTCCCGTAACCCCCATCGAGGAGTTCACGGGCTATCCCGAGATGATGGACGGCCGCGTTAAGACCCTGCACCCCAAGGTTCACGGCGCGCTGCTGGCCCGCCGCGATTCCGAGCAGCACATGCAGGAGGCCGCTCAGCACGGCATTAAGCTGATCGACCTGGTCGTCGTCAACCTGTACGAGTTCGAGAAGACCGTCGCCAACCCTGAGGTCACCTTCGCGGACGCCATCGAGCACATCGACATCGGTGGCCCCTCCATGCTGCGTTCTGCCGCCAAGAACGCCACGAGCGTTACCGTCATTTCCGACCCGGCCGACTATGATGCCGTACTAGCCGAGATGCACGAGACCGGTGGCTGCACCACGCTTTCCACCCGTCGTCGCCTGCAGGTGAAGGTCTACCAGACCACCGCCGCCTACGACACGGCTATCTCCCGTTGGCTTGCCGCCCAGGCAAGCGACGTGGCGGACACCTCTGCCAAGCTCGAGATCTCGCTGGAGAAGGTCGACGACCTGCGCTATGGCGAGAACCCTCAGCAGAAGGCCACGGTCTACCGCTTTGCCGAGGGCTGCGAGAACACCGCGAGCTCGCAGTTCCCGCTCGTTGGCTCCGAGCAGATCCAGGGCAAGCCGCTCAGCTACAACAACTATCTGGATGCCGATGCCGCTTGGAACCTGGTCCGCGAGTTCGACGAGCCGGCCTGCGTGATCCTCAAGCACCAGAACCCCTGCGGTTCCGCCGTTGCCGAGGACATCACGGCTGCCTACGACCGCGCCTTCGCCTGCGATCCCAAGAGCGCCTTTGGCGGCATCATCGCCTGCAACCGCGAGGTTCCCTATGAGCTGGTCGAGCACTTTGCCGATCAGAACAAGCAGTTCGTCGAGGTTATCATCGCCCCGAGCTACACTGCCGAGGCGCTCGAGCGCATGGTCAAGCGCCCCAACCTGCGCGTGCTGGCGACCGGCGGCGTGGACCACGGCGCCCAGGTGGAGCTGCGCTCCGTCGACGGCGGCATGCTGGTGCAGGAGGTCGACCACGTGACCGAGGATCCCGCGACCTTTACGTTCCCCACCGACCGCAAGCCCACCGACGCCGAGATGGCCGAGCTTGAGTTTGCCTGGAAGGTCTGCAAGGGCGTTAAGTCCAACGCCATCCTGGTTTCCAAGGGCAAGGCCGGCATTGGCATGGGCCCGGGTCAGCC
>CALHDP010000116.1 GCA_938023085.1 uncultured Collinsella sp. | reverse complement strand
GTTCGATGAATCTATCAGCTATGGTGAAGATCAAGTTTTCGAAATGGCGATATATGGTCGTTCGCGAAAAACAACGCTGATTTCGAATAAATTGTATGACTACCGTGTGGCGCGCAAGGGCTCGCTCATGGACACCATGCGCTACGATGACGAAACACGTCTGCTGGAGCACGTGAAGATTTACTCCGCGGTGTTAGCTGACTGGCATCGCGATGACCTTGACGCGCAGCATGCCGATGACCTGGCATACTTTCTATGTGATTTGGTGCTGTACGATGCAATCAGGTTGCTGGGTACGGGCTGCGGCAAAGTATTCGATGCTGTATCTACGGTGCTCGCTGGTTCCGCTGTGGGGAGCGATGCTGCGCTTGCGCAATGTGCTCCTTCTGTTGCTGCCATATTCCGCGCAGCGCTTGCCAACAAGGCGCCCAGCGCCCGTGCGTGCAGGAGGCTCATGTTCGATTACGACGTTTTGAGGTCTGGGTTCCTTCGGGCGTGCAAACGCATGGCCGCGAATATCCTGGGAAAGAGAGATGTGTAGATCGGAGCGGCCATGTCTGTTGTCTAGTTAAACCATCGTCGTCGTTGCGTTTTGCTTGTTGCTGTGGCCTGCCCGCGCGTTTTGCTGGGTGGGCCTTCTTGTCTCGGGTAGAGCGGTGCCCTGTCTACATTTGAATGCGAATGCTAATGGGGCTAGTCAAATATATATTTCGGTCTCTGACTTGAAAACGCTTGAATTCACCAGTTGCTAGTTTAAAAATAACATATAGATTCCGCCGGATTCGTGGAAAGGATGTTCTATGAAAGACGTTCGAAGGAGATGGCGCGGGCTAAAGGCTTTCGGTTTGGCCGCATTTGCAACTGCCTGCCTTACTTGCGCTCCATTGACCGCAAAAGCAGGACTTATTGGCGGTGTTGGAGGGGGTAGCGCCTCGGTAGACGAGCCCACGGAATGGTGCGTTGGTGATAACCGTCCGATTTCTTACTGGGGATATGACGGTTGGAACGGCACTCAAAATGAACAGATGTCTGGCCCTCTTACGCGGTATAGCGTCGAGTGCAATGCCGGGGGGACTGCTCACAGAGATTTTCTAGTAGGCTTAAATTCTATCGATAAGAGCGCCTCGCGGACCGATCCTTCTGGAGTTATATCACGTCCCGCAGGTACATACTATTTCAACAAAGATGGTTTAATGCAGACCGGACTCGTTCGGTTCGAGGACGGCAACCTTCGCTATTTCGATCCCGAGACTGGCGCCATGGTCACGAACCAGTGGCATAAGGATTACGAAGCTGTCTGGTACTATTTTGATGCTGACGGGACCGCAGTTTCGGGCTGGCAGTCTATCGGTGGGGACAAGTACTACTTCTACCCCGAAAGCCATGATATGGCATACGGCCGAGTTCAGATTGACGGCAAGAACTACTTCCTGAACACCCCTGGTGCCAACGCCGATGGCCGCATGCAGCATAGTGGCTGGTTCTACGACTCCATCTACGGAAAGTGGTCCTATGCGACCTCCGACGGTGAGCTATTGACCGGTTGGCATAATCTCGGCGGGGCTTGGTACTATTTCAACGAATCTGGGGTCATGCTGACTGGCTGGATCAACGATTCGGGTACCTGGTACTACACTAATGCCTCCGGTGCGATGGTCACTGGCTGGCTCAACATCGGCGGTACGTGGTTCTACCTCGACGGCTCGGGCGCCATGGTCGCTAACAGCTGGCGCAGCCTCGGCGGCTCCTGGTACTGGTTCGGCGACTCCGGTACAATGGCCTCTGGGTGGTTCTTGGCAGGCGGCTCTTGGTACTATGCGAGCGGTTCGGGCGCCATGGCAACCGGCTGGCTAAGCAATGGCGGCACGTGGTATTGGCTCGGAGGTTCGGGCGCTATGGCCTCTAACTCTTGGGCTAACGTTGGTGGAGTTTGGTACTGGTTCGACGATTCCGGCGCGATGGCCACCGGCTGGCGTCAGGTCGGCGGCGCCTGGTACTACTTTAGCGGTTCCGGCGCTATGGCCCACGACGCCTGGGTCGGCGACTACTACCTCCAGTCTTCCGGTGCCATGGCTACGAATGCCTGGGTTGGCTCCTACTATGTCGGCGAGGACGGCAAGTGGATTCCGGGCTACGGTTTAGTTTGGTACAAGAGCGGTAGCCATGTTTACCATACGCATAAGTGCCGTACCGTTGGCAAGGACGCAAAGGGCTATTCGCAGATCTCTATCCAGGAGGCCCAGAGGCGTGGCGCTTCACGAGAGTGCAAAAACTGCCAGCAAATTGGCTAGTACATTACTGAGCTAGTTTTGATTGAGGCCCCGTTGCCCTGAGGTGACGGGGTCGCTGCATGATTGGATACCGTGCTGCTATGAAGAAATGCTCATTCGAGGTGCTGGTCTTTTCGGGCCTTGTTTCTTTGGGGCTCCTTTTGGGTTCGCCCTCGATGTTATACGCCCTTGATTTGAATAACACTGACGAAGGTCCCGCATCTAACGTTGCTATTGCTTCTGTCGAGTCAGGCGTTGATGCTCATCGCGAATCGACCTTTGCCGTCGAGCAGAACTCTCAGGTGGATAATGAGACCCCTTCTGAGGATTCAAATCAAATTATTTGGCATCAGGGGTGGATATCGCCCGAAGAGGGGGCTGGTTTTTGGCGTTGGGGCTTGTCTGACGGAACAATCGCTGTTTCTTCTTGGAGACATATAAACGGTAGCTGGTACTGGTTCGACGACGAAGGTCGAATGGCTCAGGATGGGTTGGTTCAAGTCGGGGGTGCGACGTATGCCTTCTCCTCTTCGGGCGCAATGCGTGTCGGCTGGTACCTAGATTCTACGGGCTCCACTTCTGCTTGGCGTTATTTCTCCGGTTCTGGCGCCATGGTAAAAGGCTGGCTTTCAGACGGCAGCAACTGGTATTGGCTGGATGATGAAGGCAAGATGGTCCACGACTCGATGCTGCAGATCGGGGGAGCCACGTATGGATTCTCTTCTTCTGGTGCGATGCTTATCGGATGGCATCTTGATGCTTTCGTTTGGCACTATTTCTCCGGCTCTGGCCCCCTGGTAAAAGGTTGGCTCTCGGATGGGGGTCGTTGGTACTGGCTTGATCCTGCAGACGGTTCTATGGCCACCGGGTTGAAAGAATGTAATGGCACCCCTTATATCTTTAACAGTTCAGGGGCCATGCTCTCCTCCCAGTGGGCGCTTATTGACAACAACTGGTATTACGCTGACTCCAACGGTTTGCTGCATGGAGGCTGGTTACTTCTGGGGAATTCTTGGTATTACCTGGATCCAGGAAGCCATGTTATGTCTACGGGCTTTGTTCAAGTGGGCTCGTCCACCTATTTCCTTACGAGCTCAGGTGCCATGGCAACAGGCTGGGCACTTGCTGATGGTACTTGGTATTACGCCGCATCAAGCGGAGCTATTCAACGAGGACGATGGATAAAGTCCGGAAGCGCCTGGTATTACCTTGATGACGTATCCGGCGCAATGCGCACTGGTGAATATACGGTAGGCGACACGCGCTATTATTCTTTTGGCTCCGGCGCGATGGCTTCTTCGTGTTGGATCAACTTGAGCGACGGGATGTCATGGGCGGATTCTTCTGGTGCGTTGAATGATCCATTGCCTATTGCACCCGACGGGTCCCCTGTGGCATCGGGCTGCGTCGACTCGTCTTCGTTGCCGGGTATCATTCATATTGGAGACTCGGTTTTCTATGCGGATGCGAATGGTGCCATTAACGTGGCGTCTGGTTGGATTTTGTCGAAAGACGCTTCTGGCGAAAGTGGCAATACTTGGTACTACGCATCTTCCAATGGTGTCCTTAAGTCTGGTTGGCAATATGTCAACGGTGCGTGGTATTGGATGGACCCTTCCACATTCAAGATGAAAACTGGATGGCTTAATGACGGCGGTACGTGGTACTGGCTCCAGCCTTCGGGCGCCATGTTTGCTAACGGGTGGCTGAAAATCGATGGTGTTGACTATTACTTCAATGCAAGTGGTGCATGGTTGAATACGTCTGGTTCTGTTTTAGGGGTTAATAGGTCCAGCCTGGTCAATTGGCTTATGAGCCACGAGAACGATGGCTATTACCGTGGAACACGCTATGATACGCATCTTAGCCAAGAAACATGCATGTATCCAAAGGGTGATCCTCGTTGGGACGGGTATACCGGTATGAACTGCGGCGGATTTGTATCGCATGCATATATGAAAGCGGGCGGGAATTTAGCTCCAATTGCCGCCGAGCAGAGCCATTCCCCTTGGAGTGGTGGTCCCGGAAGGGGCGGCTGCGTTAACGCTTATCGTTGGTACGGCTACGCTATCGATACGTGCGCAAACGTGACTTATTTCAACTCTATTGATGAGTTGCTACGTAGCGGTTTGGCTCGTAAGGGGGACATTGTGTTCTTCAATCCTTACAACCCATATGCGGACGATAGTCACATTGGCTTTTTCTGGGGCAATTCGCCGAGCGAAAACTTGTTTTGGCATAGTGACGGTTATGGAAACCGTATTTCTGGTTTGACTGCTTTGGGTCCATCGAAAGTAATATTGATTCGTTAGAATTCCGAGTTGTAGGGGACTCTCTGGGCTCCCTGCCTTTTTGACATCTGGTTTGAAAGCTAACTGATGTCGGCATTCCTTGGGCAAAGAGTAGGGACTAGGAGTCCTTGGTTTCACCCTGCTGGGAAGTTCTTGTTTACATTGTGGTATTGCGTGCAGTTATTTGTCGTCCTAGATGGCACCTTGTCCAGTTGGATGTTCGGGAATCTTTCACAGCCATGCTGTAAGCTAGACGCAAACAAGAACGAATGACGAGGTTTACATGAGCAAACATCTTAAGTTATTTTCGGCATTGTTGGTGCTGATTGTCCTTGCGCCCATTTCTGTGTTTGTTTTTCCCTCGAACGCGGAAGCTGCGCGGTCCCTAGTTGAGAATTCCTGGCGTTATGAGGATGGGCAATTGGTCGCAGAGGATGCTTCTTCCGATGAAGATGGAATAGCCTTATTGTCCATGGACATTCTTCCCGATGGGGCTACGGCGCAGGGTATCGATGTCAGTGAGCATCAAGGACGTATTGACTGGAATGCTGTTAAGGCTTCTGGTATCGATTTCGCTATTCTGCGTGTTGGATTTGGCGCTCCATCTTGGGGCGGTCGAGTTGACTATCAATTTAATCGAAATATTTCTGAGTGCGAGCGACTCGGAATTCCCTACGGCGTCTATATCTATTCATATGCTTTTGATAATCAGCAGGCAGCCGATGAGGCATCAATGGTGATCAATTGCCTTTCTGGGCATAATCCAAGATTGCCGGTGTATTACGATCTTGAGGATAACTCGATAATTGCAAATGGACGTCAAACCGGAATTGCATCGAGGGTGCAGGTTTTTTGTAATAGGATTTCTGCCGCAGGATATGAGCCTGGTATTTATGCAAATTTAAATTGGTTTAACAACATTTTGACTGACTCTGTTTTTAAGAGTAGCTCTTGGGATCATTGGATTGCTCAATATAACTCGCAATGTGACTATACCGGTAATTACAGTTTTTGGCAGTATAAGAGCAACGGAAAAATCCCTGGAATCAACGGCAACGTTGATATGAACTACGCGTATGTTGATGTCTCTCTTTATCATTGGCAACTAATTGACAGCACCTGGTATTATGCAGCCTCCAACGGCAAGGCGTATACCGGATGGTTGTTTCAGAGTGGCACGTGGTACTGGCTCGAGCCCGACGCGGGCGGCGCCATGGCTACCGGGCTCCACGAGTGCAACGGCTCCCTGTACTGGTTTAATTCGTCCGGCGCCATGGCGACCGGATGGGTCCTCGACGGCGGCACCTGGTACTACGCGACGGGCTCCGGCGCGCTGGCGCGCGGCCCCGTATCCGTCG
>CALHDP010000115.1 GCA_938023085.1 uncultured Collinsella sp. | reverse complement strand
TTCGACTTTGTAAACTAGAACCTCCAATCTCTTTACGTTCCCTTTACGATTGCCTCCAGCGCAGCAGGTATCCTTTTAGAGAAGTATGACAGCCGTATAAACGCGGGCTGTAGCGGCGATGCCGCGGTACTTGTGTTATTAGGAGGCTTTAGTATGGCAGCACGTGCGGACAACGTTTCGCGTGTCGACCATGATGGAGTTACGTTGGTGGAGGGCGCGACATCCGATGTTCGCTTTGCCTTCACCGAGCGCGCCGGTGGTGTTTCCGAAGATGCGTACTCCTCACTCAACTTGGGCTCGCATGTTGGCGATGACCCCTTTGCTGTTCAAGAAAATCGTCGTCGTGCGCTCGAGGCTATGGATGCCGCCGAGTGCGAGCACAACCTGCTCGTTCCCAATCAGGTCCATGGTGATCATATCGTTGCGGTGACCTCGAACGGCGCCGATGACCTTGAGGACGTTCGCGAGCAGATTGCCGAGGGCTGTGATGCCATCGTCTGCACGGCGCATAACGTGCCCGTGCTGCTCTGCTTTGCCGACTGCGTTCCCGTGGTGCTGGTGGCCCCCGGCGGATTTGCCGTGGTGCACTCCGGTTGGAAGGGCACGATTGCACGTATTTCCGCCAAGGCGTGCCAGGCGCTTTGCGATGCTGCCGGTTGCGATGCGAGCGACGTTTCCGCCTATATCGGCCCCCATATCTTGGGTGACGAATATGAGGTATCCCAGGAACTCATGGATCGCTTTGCCGCCGAGTTCTCTTGCATCGATGCGAATACCTCTCGTATGCTCGATCTTTCCGCTGCCATTCGCGAGGCGCTGGTAGATGTCGGTGTCGACGCGGATAATATCGTGGATACCCAGCTTTCGACCGTGCGTCAGAACGACCGCTTTTATTCCTACCGTAACGAGGACGGCACCTGTGGGCGCCATGCTGCGATCGGCGTGATGCTATGAGAAAGATCGTATCGGTCCTGAGCGCCGCTGTGCTTACGCTTACGCTGTGCGCCTGTTCTTCGGGATCTTCTACCTCTTCCATTACCGTTGCCGGCTCCACGACCTGCCTTCCTATCGCCGAGATTGCGGCCGAGGGCTTTAAGGAGGAGACCGGCATCGACGTGCTCGTTTCCGGTTTGGGTTCTTCCGCTGGGATCGAGGCCGTCAGCGCCGGCACGGCCGATATCGCCAGCTCCTCCCGTGGACTCAATGCCGACGAACAGGATCTGGGCCTGACTCCCATCGTCATTGCCCACGACGGTATTGCGGTCATCGTGAACGACGACAACCCCGTCGATAACCTCTCGACCGAGCAGCTCCGCGATATCTACGCCGGCAAGATTACCAATTGGAAAGAGGTCGGTGGCGAGGACCTGAGGATTCAGGTCATCAACCGAGACGAGGCGTCCGGTACGCGCGAGGCCTTCCGTACCATCGTGATGGATGGCACGCCGTTCGATCGCCGCTCGGCTGTTCTTTCGGGTACGGGCCAGGTGCGCGACGTGGTATCTCGTTCGCGTGGGGCCATCGGCTACATTTCGCTGGGCTTCGTCGATAGCCTCAACGCCAAGACCTCGGTCAAGGCTGTCTCGGTCAATCATGTTGAGGCGTCCGAGAAGACGGTCGCGAGTGGCGGCTATCCCATCTCGCGCGACCTTTACTTCTTTGTGAAGGGTGCGCCTTCGCAGCAGGCGCAGGATTACATCGACTACGTGACGTCCGAAAAGATGGACAAGCAGATTCGCGAGGCGGGCTTTATTCCCGTCACCAACGACGAGAAGGGGAGTGAGTAGCATGGAAGCACAGGAAAACTCCCAGACTGAGCAGAATGCTCAGGCACCCAAGAAGCGCGAGCTGGCGCTCGTATCGCGCAGTACCTATATCAAGGAGAAGGCGCTGCAGTGGATCTTCTTTGCCTGCGCGTTTTTGGCGGTCGTTACCGTCATCCTGATTTTTGTCTTTACCATGTACTCGGCGCTGCCCGTCTTTACCGACATCGGTCTGGCGGACTTCTTTAGCTTTACGTGGGCGCCCTCTGAGGGCCACTACGGCATCATGTCGCTGCTTGCCGGCTCAGGTCTGGTGACCGTCGGTGCGCTCGCCATGGGCGTGCCGCTAGGTGTGGGCACGGCCGTGTACCTGGTCGAGATCGCCGGCAAGCGCGTGCGCAAGCTCATCAGCCCTGCCGTCGACCTGCTGGCCGGCATCCCTTCTATCATCTACGGCTTTTTCGGCATGATCATCATCCGCCCGTTTATCGCACAACTGACCGGCGGCCTTGGTTTTGGTGCGCTGACGGCGTGGTTTGTGCTCGCCATCATGATCGTCCCTACCATCACCACGCTCACCATCGATGCCCTCAATTCCATTCCCATGGGCATTCGCGAGGCATCGTATGCCATGGGTGCTACTAAGTGGCAGACCATCTATAAGGTCGTGCTACCTGCCGCTAAGCTGGGTATCGTGGATGCCATCGTGCTGGGTATGGGCCGTGCCATCGGAGAGACCATGGCCGTGCTCATGGTCGTGGGTAACGCCCCGGTTATTCCCGACAGCATTGCGAGCCCTATCTCGACGCTCACGAGCCAGATCGCGCTCGACATGAGCTATTCCTCGGGTCTGCATCGCTCGGCGCTGTTCGGCATGGGCGTGGTCCTGTTTATCATCTCCGCCACGCTGGTGGGCATCGTCCGTCTGATTTCCAAGAAGAAGAGGGGGTAGGCTATGTCCGATTCCGTTGACACGACGGTCGATACGACCTCGTCGCGCGAGCGCATCAAGCGTGCCCTTTCCCACGGCAAGAAGGGCCGCATCAACAAGGACCTGTCCAACAAGATCATGCTTGGCGTGTTTCGTGCCGCTGCCTACATCACCACGCTGGTGCTGGTCGCTATCATCGCCTACGTGGTCATCAACGGCCTGCCACACATCTCGCTCGACTTTATCTTCGGTTGGCCCCAGGGCGTCAACGCCGAGGGCGGAATTTGGCCCACGATCGTCTCGACCGTCTACGTGACGGCGCTCGCCATGCTTATCTGCACGCCGATCGCTGTGCTGGCAGCCGTCTATCTGGCCGAGTACGCCAAGCAGGGCAAGGTCGTCGAGCTCATTCGCTACGCTGCTGACGCTTTGGCCTCGGTGCCCTCCATCGTTATGGGCCTGTTTGGCTACGCCTTGTTTGTCGAGGCCATGGGCCTGGGCCTTTCGATGGTCTCGGCCGCCCTGGCACTCGCGCTCTTGATGCTTCCCATCGTCATGCGTACCACCGAAGAGGCCATTCGCGCCGTTCCGCGCTATATCCGCTGGGGCGCATATGGCCTGGGCGCCACCAAGTGGCAGGTTGTCTCCAAGATCGTGCTTCCTTCTGCCTTTGGCCGTATTGCCACGGGCATCGTTCTCGCCATCGGCCGTGCCATTGGCGAGACCGCGGTGGTGCTCTATACCATGGGGCAGGCCATCAATCTACCTATTTCGCCGCTCGATTCCGGCCGCCCCATGACGGTTCACCTGTATCTGCTTGCCAACGACGGCATCAACATGAACGCAGCCTACGGCACCGCGCTCTTGCTGATGGTGATCATTCTGGCCTTCAACCTGTTTGCGCGCTTCCTGTCGCGCAAGCGTCGCTAGTTAAGGAGTCCCATGTCCGTTTATCAGTCCGCTCCCACGTTGGAGCAAGCGGCCATTACGGCCAAGGATTTCAACTTTTGGTACAGTGACTTTCATGCGCTGACGGGGCTTGACCTCAACATCGCCAAAAACGCCATCACCTCCTTCATTGGCCCTTCGGGCTGCGGCAAGTCGACGTTTTTGCGCTGCATCAACCGCATGAATGACCTGATCGAGGGCACGCGCGTCGAGGGCACCATGACGCTCGACGGCAACGATATCTATGCCGAGGGTGTCGACCCGGTCGATCTCCGTCGTCGCGTGGGCATGATCTTTCAGCAGCCCAACCCGTTTCCTAAATCCATCTACGAGAATGTCGCCTTTGGCCCTCGTCTGCAGGGCGTGACTAGCAAAAGTGACCTCGATGACATCGTGGAAGAATCGCTCAAGCGCGCCAACCTCTGGAAAGAGGTATCCAATCAGCTCAACAAGGATGGTTTGGCGCTCTCGGGCGGTCAGCAGCAGCGTCTGTGCATCGCGCGCGTGCTTGCGGTGCAACCCGATGTCCTTCTGATGGACGAGCCCTGCTCCGCCATCGACCCCACGTCCGTCTCTAAGGTCGAGGATCTGATGGCCGAGCTGGCGCCCGAGATGACGATCATCATCGTCACGCATTCAATGCAGCAGGCAGCTCGCATTAGCGACTACACCGCATTCTTCTTGCAGGAAGTTGCCGGCGAGCCCGCTACGCTCATCGAGTATGGTCAAACCGACGCGATCTTCACCAGCCCGGTGGACTCGCGGACGGAAGACTATATCACCGGCCGCTTTGGCTGATCGGTGCGACTAGTCCCAAGCCGATCGGATCTGGTCCGGTGCGTATTCACTGTGCGGGCGGCATGACCGCACCCAACTGATTGGAGTGAACCATGCGCAAACTGTTTTCCCGTCAGCTCATCGAGGCCCGTCACGAGATGCTGAGCATCTACGAGGCCGTCGATCTGGCCCTCCACGATGCCGTGAAGGCCTATGTGACCGACGACCGCAAGCTCGCCACCAAGACCAAGAAGCGCACGCTTTCGATTGACGCACGCTGCGCCAACCTGGAGGCCGTCTGCTACAACCTGATTGCCACGCAGTCACCGGTCGCCTCCGACTTCCGCTTGCTGCAGACGATCATCTACGTCGACTTTAACCTGCAGCGCATGACCGATAAGGTTCGCCAGATTTGCCGCGCCACGCGTCATATGATCAAGGCCGACATCTCGCTGCCCAAGGAGCTTGTCGGCACGGTCGAGGCCGAGGCTGAGGCCGTCTACCAGGTGCTGGGCTCTTCGCTTTCTGCGCTCGTCACCAACGACATGTCCATCATCTGCAACTTGGCCGTCGAGGACGAGCCAGTGCACGCCGCCTACGAGAAGTTCTTCCGCACCTTTAACCGCATGGACACGGGCGATTTTATGGACGACGACAGCAACTATGACGACCTGCGCCGCGCCATCATGGTATCGCGCTATCTCGATCGCATCGCCTCGATTTCCATCGATGCCGCCTGCCGTCTGACCTTCCTGTTGACCGGACAGCGTATGACTGCCGGTGATATCGCCTGCACTGATGAGGATGAGCTCGAGAGCATGCGCGTGCCTTCGGGCGAGGGTGTTATCATGAGGCCCGCCGTCGACGCTCGCTACGTTGCCAAGGTGCCCACTAACGAGGTCAGCGAGGGTCTTCGCTACCTGCTCGATCATCTTGAGGACGAGGACGATGGCGAGGACGACGAGGAGTAAGTAATTCCGTTCGTCGAAAGATTGTAAATACCTAAGTGAGCGCGGCCTTGCACATGCGGGGCCGCGCTCTTGCGATAGCATGGGACTACTTGTTTGGCTGTCAGCGGAGGCGATTGGCAATGGATAACTATTTGGACTTGATGCGCGCTCGCCGCGAGCAGATTCTGGAACGTTTTTATGCGGCGCTCGATCGCGCAGGCCGTCCCCACGACGCCGCGCGCCTCATTGCCGTGTCCAAGACCGTTGGTGTCGATGAGACCGTTGCCGCCATCCAGGCGGGATATCGCCATTTTGCCGAGAATCGCCCGCAGGAGCTGGTTCGCAAGCTCACGGGTCTGGCGGAGCATCCGGAGCTGCCCGAGGTGCGCTTCGATATGATCGGCAACCTGCAGACCAATAAGATCAATGCGGTGCTGGGCTCAGCCGAGCTGATTCACTCGGTGGGTTCGCTGCATCTGGCGCAGGCGATCTCGAGCCGTGCTGTTCGCAAGATTGAGGCAGGCGAGCTCGTCGGCCCCCAGCGTGTGCTCATTGAGGTCAATGTGAGTGGTGAGGAGTCGAAGGGAGGCTTTTCACCCGATGAGATTCGCGCCGCCGCGGGTGAGCTTGCAGAACTTGAGGGAATTTGCGTACAGGGGCTTATGACTATGGCGCCCCGGGGGAATAAGGATGTGGCACGCCGCACCTTTGCGGGGCTTCGTGAGCTGAGGGATGAGCTGGAGGCGGCGCATCCCGATTTGAACCTGCCTGAGCTTTCCTGCGGTATGAGCGAGGACTTTGAGTCTGCCCTTGAGGAGGGCTCTACGCTCGTTCGCCTGGGCAGGGTAGTATTTAGCCCGGAGTTTGCAGTAAAATAAGGCTCTGAAGTGCGCACTGATTATCGGGGCGCCTGCACTAAACCGCGAGAGGACACAACCATGGGCTTCCTTGACGAGATTAAAAATAAGATGCACCTGGGCGGCCAGCAGGGTTACGACCAGGGTTATGGCCAGGACGACGACTACGGCTACGATGACGGCTACGACGATGGCTATCAGAACAACGGCTACAGTGGTGCTTCGGGCGAGGGCTTCTACACCCAAGACGAGCCGAGCAACGGCCTGCTTGGCCAGACGCGCCGCGGTGAAGCTGAGTCGGTTGCCGTGTATACGCGCTCCGGTCAGCTGGTCGGCGATGACTCCCGCCATGCCACGACGTATAACCCGCCTTCGCGCTCGCAGGACAGTGTTGCGAGCGGTTATCGTCCTGGTGCCTATGACACGCCGTCGAGCTATGCCGAGAATACCCGCGCCCGTGCCGCCGCTGCACCCGCGCCTGCACCGAGCGATGCCTCGGCCTATGCGAGCAATATCATCAACGCCACGCCGCAGCTGCCGGCCTATGTCCTGCGCCCCGAGAGCTATGACGACGTGGAGACCGTGGTGCGCCGCGTTCGCACCAAGCAGCCTGTCGCACTGATTTTTGTGGGCGTACGCACCGAAGTTGCCAAGCGCGTCTTGGACTTCTCTTACGGCTTTGCCTGCGGTCTGGGTGCCACGGTCAAGGAGGTGGGCGACCGCGTGTTCATGGTGCTGCCCGCCGGTTGCGAGGTCAAAGATTCCGATCTCAAGAAGCTTCGTGCCGACGGCTACCTTAAGTAAAGACAAGACGAGGAGATTCCCATCAACATCTACACTATCGTCCAGCTGGTCAACACGCTGTTCAACTTCTATTCCACGCTCATTGTCGTCTACTGCTTTATGACGTGGATTCCCATGAAGCAGGGTGGTTTGCTTCAGGATATTGCCGCGGTGCTTGATAGCGTGTGCGGTCCGTGGCTCAACCTGTTCCGTCGTTTCATCCCGCCGATGGGCGGTATCGATTTTTCGCCGGTCGTTGCGATTATTGCGTTGCAGTTGGTGCAGAGGCTGGTTCTGCAGCTTCTTATAGGTATACTCGTGTAGAACTGACTTAGTAACTTACGTCGGGCGTGTAGCGCCGAGGCGATGAAAAAGGAGACTTGTTATGGCTATTACCCCTGCAGACATCCAGGCTCAGACTTTCTCTGAGGCCAAGCGTGGCTACGATCCTGCTGAGGTCGACGTCTTCTTGGAGACGCTGTCCTCCGAGGTTGACGCTATGCTCGCTAAGATCGTCGACCTTAAGGGTCGCCTGACTGCTACCGAGCAGCAGCTTGCCGATGCGCAGGCTCAGCTTGCCCAAGCTCAGGATGCCACCGCCCAGGCCGTTCCTGCCGCCCCCGTGGCTGCTCCCGCCCCTGACTTCTCCGCTCAGGAGCGCCAGATTTCCGCTGCCCTGATCGCTGCCCAGCAGACCGCTGAGACCATCGTCAACGATGCCAACGAGAACGCTGAGCGTATCCGCAACGAGGCTGACGCCAAGGCCCGCGAGGTTATCCGCCAGGCTCTGACCGAGAAGCAGGCCGAGCTCGAGGAGATCGATCGTCTCAAGGCTTCCCGTGAGGAGTTCAAGGCAGAGTATCTCAAGCTCATCCAGCACTTCATGGACGATGCCCAGAATTCCTTCCCGGCCGATCTGATGGCCTCCACGCCGGTCGGTTCTGCCGCTTCTCCTGCAGTGACTGTTCCCGCCGAGCCGCTGCCCGTCGCTGACCCGGTTGTCCCCGTGGCCGATCCCTTCGCCCCGATCGACAACTTTGCTGCCGACGACCTGGACTAACATTCGGCCTACAATTTAGTGCCTAGAAAGGACCCGCAGCTTGCGGGTCCTTTTTTATGACTGTGCCGGAGTGCGTAACATAAAAAACCGAGCCCTGCACATAATGGCGCAGAACTCGGCGAACGGGTGAGCGGTCAAGGGTAGGTTTTAAGGCATGTCCCAAAACCTACTTGAGGAGGAAGTCGGAGAGGGGAATGGTACGGGCCTCGCGATGCTCGGGATCGGCGATGTGGTCGGCAGGATATCCACAGACGAGCATGTGATAGGGATAGACGCCCTTGGGCAGATTGAACTGCTCCTGCGCCACCTCAGGCTTAAAATGGCATACCCAGCACGTTCCCAGGCCCTGCTCGGTGGCCTCCATCATCATCTGATCACACACGATTGAGGTGTCGATTTCACTAGAATTCATCTGGTCATACGGGCGCACCCAAGCATCACCGGTAACGCTGCAAATAAGGAAGACAAGCGGAGCCCCAAAGATAGATCCATCACGAGCAAACCGAGGCTGACAAGCAGCAGCCTTTTCCAACAGCTCCGGAGTATCAAGCACCATCACGCGGCTAGGATGATTATTACAAGCAGAAGGAGCAATACGCCCCGCCTCAACAATAGCATCCACCACAGCCTGCTCCACAGCCCGATCTTCAAACTCACGACAAGAATACCGACCCCGAGCCAGATCCAAATAAGACATACAAGCCCTCCAACAATTTAATAACGAAATAAAAGACAACCAAAGGGTACCCAGAGCAACATTCAGCCAAACGCTCAGCGCTGCCCAAAGTCATGACTGATGCCAAAGACGCTTTCAACCAAAGCCACCATGCATTCCGCCTATTAGCCCAGGTTCCCAATGGTGATACGTAAGGCGAAGGCCCGACACCTATTTACTTTCGAACGACTCTGCCACGCAGCCGGAGTGAGAAAGCAAATAGGTGCCGGGCCTTCGCCGGTGGGACGCGTACCACTAATTAACCGCTTTTGAACGACTCTGCTTGCAGCCGGAGTGAAAAAGGTATTAGTGGTCGGGCCCGCGACCGGTGGGATACGTACCCCCAATTAACTGTTCTTCATGACAATCGAATCCACAACATCGGCCACATTCTCACAGCAGTCAGCGCAGTACTCCAGGAAGGCGTACACGTCACGCCAGGCGATGACCTCGAGCGGGTCCTTGCCGTTAACGTGCAGGTTGCGCATGGCGTTGATATAGAGCTCGTCGGCTTCGGACTCGATGGTGTTGATCTGGATGACGAGTTCGCGCAGGGTCTTGGACTTGCGGTAGTTGGGCAGCTCGACCATCAGGTCTTTCATGGCGCGGCAGGCGTCAGTCACCTTGTGGGCGATGACGATGGCGTCGGGATGGATGCTCTGGATGTTGGTGAAGTAGACGCGCTGCACGACGCCCTCGATGCGGTCGAGCACGGTGTCGAGTGAGCAGCTCATCAGATCCAGATCCTCGCGCTCGAGCGGGGTGATAAAGGCGGTGAGCAAGGCGTCCTCAAGCTCATGGTGCTTCTTGTCGGCCGCATGCTCGATCGCGTGCATCTTGTTGAGCATATCGTGAATCTTTGCGGGATCGAAGTTCTCGAAAATCTTGGTGAGCAGCTCGGCGGCCTGGACGGCAAGGTCGGCGCAGGCGACGTAGTTGTCGAAGTAGAACGAATCGGGTTTCTTTGCCATGGGTGAGTCCTTTCGAGGCGAAGACGGGTGGGCGAGGTAATGCAGTCCGGATGGACGTTCGGTTTGACTAGAGGAACATCATGAACAGCTTGGCCATGACAAAGCTGATGAGTCCGCAGGCGGGGAAGGTGAAGAACCAGGTGAACATCATGTCTTTGACGACGCCGAAGTTGATGGCTGAGAGGCGCTTGACGGCACCGACGCCCATGATGGCGCAGGTCTTGATGTGTGTGGAGGACACGGGGATGCCGGTAAGGGTGGCAAGCAGCAGGTTTGCGGCGCCCGCCAGGTCGGCGGAGAAGCCCTGATACTTTTCGAGCTTGACCATGCTCTGGCCGACGGACTTGATGATGCGCTCGCCGCCCACGCTGGTGCCGATACCCATAGTGGCCGAGCACAGCAGCATAATCCAGATGGGGATGCCTGCATCGCCGACGCTCGTCTGGCCGCTGGCAAAGGCCACGCCTAAAAAGAGCACGCCGATGAACTTCTGTCCATCCTGCGCGCCGTGCATAAAGCTCATGGCCGCAGCGCTCGCGATCTGAGCGTATTTAAAGAAGACATTGGCACGTCGCCTGTTGGCGGCGGCGAAAAGAATCGAGACGAGCTTGCACAGGACCCAGCCCATGACAAAGCCCAGGCCGATGGAGAGCGCCAGACCGTAGATGACCTTCATCCACTCGTGGACGTTGACGCTGCTCGCACCGCCGAGGGCGATGGCGGCACCGGTCAGGCCGGCGATAAGGCTGTGGCTTTGCGAGGTGGGGATGCCAAAACGCGACGCTGTGGCGCCGTAGACGACGATGGAGAACAGCGCCGCGCACAGGCAGGCGAGCGCCATGGTGCTGTTTCCGCCAAAGTCGACGATATGTGAGATGGTGTTGGCGACGCTCGCGTTAAAGTGCGTCATGATGAGCACGCCGAGGAAGTTGAATGCGGCGCTCATGAGAATGGCGGCGCGGGCGGGCATGCAACGCGTAGTGACGCAGGTCGCGATGGCGTTGGGCGCGTCGGTCCATCCATTGACGAAGATGGCGCCCAACGCGAGGATCACGGTGACGGCAAGGACTGGGTTCGACACAATTTGGCCGAGGAAGGTTGAGAACGTTACGTCCATATATGGGCTTTCTCGAAGTTTGCAGGCACGTTACAAAAACATGATAAATCGTATCACCTCCTGCGGGTTTCTTTACCGAGTTCTGATGGGAGAAGTGAACTTTTTGGCACTAAAATTGAATATTAGCCCTGTTGACCGCGGGTGTTCTTTTTGCTAACACGCCATGCGGACACGTGCGATTACTACGACACTCCAAAACCACAGTCTGTTCGCTTTACAACATGCAAACATGCGTTCGATAATAGGAGGCATGGAATATCGACAGACAGACGGCAAAACTCGGCGCGTACACAAGCAGTATGTGGACGTCGTGGCTCGCATCCTCGCGGGCGGACAAGTCGTGCCAGTCGCCGTCTGCTGGGTCGACGGACGTTGCTTTACGATTGACGAGATTGTCTCGACCACTGGGTTTGGCCTGACGGTTCACGGCATTCGTACGGCAACCTATAAGGTGCGTTTTGGCGGGCATGCGACCGAGTTGTATCTGGAGGACCAGACGCGCGAGCGGGCGGACGGCTCGCAGGCGCACGTGATGCGTTGGTGGGTCTGGGCCTTTGATCGTACGCTCGAGGGCGAGCGCCGTGGGTAAGGACGTACGGCATTCGGGTACAATGACAGGAATCTTGTCATCTACTGCGCCGTCTTTCACGGCGCTTTGTGAAAGGACGAAGTATGAACGATATCCAGGGCTATCAGAACGGCCCCATCGAGGCCGGCGCAAGTTGCGCCAAGGAGATGTCGCCGCGTGCGTACAATCTTGCCATGTCTGCCCTCATCTTCTTGGGCTTTTGTGCCATGGGCGCCGGTGCTTACTTTACGAGCACCATGTCGTTTGCGCGCATGATGATGAGCGGGGCCGCCCTACCGCTGGTTTTTGGCTCGTTTATTTTGACCATCGTCGGCATGATCATGATGTCGGCCGCCGCCAGCAAGCAGTCCGTGGGCCTGTCCCTTGTGGGCTACGTAATCTTTGCGAGTACCTTTGGCCTGACTGCGTCGTTTGGCCTTGCCAACTACGACCTGCCCACCATCAACACCGCCTTTATCGCCACCGCTGCCATCACCTTTGTCTTCGGTGCGCTGGGCGTGACCTTCCCCAAGTTCTTCCAGCGTGTGTATGGCATTGGTTTTGGCATCCTGCTTGCCACGATTCTGGTCGAGATCGTGCTGATGTTCATGGGCGTTTCGCAGTCCATCACCGACCTGATCGTGATCGTGGTGTTCGCCGGCTTTATTGGCTACGACACCTATGTTGCCACGACGGTGCCGCCTACGCTGCCCAACGCCGTGCTCATGGCGTCCAATCTGTTCGTGGACATTATCAACGTGTTCTTGCGCATCCTGAACATCCTTGGCCGTCGCGACTAGTGGCGAATTGCGGCGGTGCTTGCCGTGCGTGTAAATCGATGCGAAAGGCGGTCCTTCGGGGCCGTCTTTTTTGTACGCGGCGGGGTATCATGGATGGGAAAAGCCGATAGCGGCAGAGACCGAGAAAGGTGACCACTTATGGCAGACGTCGACAACAGGAACCGTAACCGCAGGTCCAACCGAGCGGGTCAGCCCAATCCTAAGCGCGAGGCGCGTGCCAAGGCCGCCGAGCGCCATGTGGCGGCTGTGTCCGAGGCCTGTGCCAAGGACATCGAGCGTTCGCTTGCCGGCGTGCGCGAGTTCGATGGTATGCCTGTCGGTTTTGTCGCGGCGATGAAGGTCAAGGCCCAGAAGGCAGCGGCTGCTGAGGAGCATGCTGCCGAGGACGTCGAGGCTGCTGAGGTCGAGACCGCTGAGGTTGCGTCCGTCGAGACCGAGGCCGTGGCCGAGCCTGCGCCCGCAGAGGAAGCCGCGGAGATCGAGCCCACGCCTGCCGCCGAGGAGCCCGCTCCGGTTCTGCCCGAGGTCACCGTGCTCGATGCCTCCACCACGCAGGCCATCTTGGACAACGGTCGTGGCTATGCGCAGTTCTGCGACATGGCCGTGCTCGCCTTTGCCTCGTTCACCAATCCGGGCGGTGGCTATATTCAGGGTTATCTGGGCCAGGAGGCCACGCTGTGCGCCGATTCGTATCTGTACAACGTTCTCGATAAGCAGCGCAAATGGTACGGCGAGAACCGTCGCCGCAACATCAACTGCGAGCTTTACCGAAACCGTGCGCTGGTGGTGCCTGCGGTGCGCTTCGACCGCAACCACGTGCATGCATACGCCGACGTGATCGTGGCCGCCGCGCCCAACGTTAGGCGCGCCCGCCAGGAGTATCGCGTGAGCGACGATGTTCTGCTGGATGCCCTGCGCGACCGCATTCGCTTTGTGCTTGCCATCTGCGACGAGCTAGGTCGCGAGAAGCTCGTGCTGGGCGCTTGGGGCTGCGACAACAACGGCTTTGACGCAGAGGCCGTGGCCGAGCTCTTCCGCAAGGAGCTCGCGTCGGGCGACTTTAAGGTCAAGCAAGTCTTCTTTGCCGTGCCTTCTACGCGCTGGGATGAGGATTTTGCCAAGTTCGAGCACGTGCTGGCAAACTTCCCCGAGCGCAACGAGGAGTCCTATGCCCAGGTTGCCGCTCGCGCTGCGGCAGCTCGCGCCGCCGAGCAGATCCAGGCTGCTACCGAGGATGATGAGGACGAGGACGATTGGCGCAAGTACCTGTAATCGGTACGTGCTGACAGATGGGTCGAGCCGGCGGGAGAGGCTGCTTCCGTCGGTTTTTTACTGAGCGAGGGGCTTACGATGAAAAACGTTCTATGCTTTGGCGACAGCAACACCTATGGTTACGATCCGGCGGGCATGCGCGACGGCACCGCGGTGCGCTATGCGCAGGATGTGCGCTGGTGCGGCGTGGCCCAACGTGACTTAGGCGAGGGCTGGCATGTAATTGAAGAAGGCCTCAACGGCCGCACGACGGTACGCGACGACATGTGCCATCTGAACACCAATCTTAACGGCATCCGCGCACTGCCGATGCTGCTCGAGGCCCATAAGCCGCTGGACGCCATTGTGATCATGCTGGGCACCAACGACTGTAAGACGGTCTTTAACGTGACAGCTTCCGATATCGCCCGTGGCGCCATGGCGCTGATTCGCGCCGTCCGCGCGTTTCCGTGGACCGACGCTGCGCCTTGTCCGCGCATTCTGCTGATGGCGCCTATCAAGATTAAGCCGCAGATCGCCGACGTATATATGACCGATTTTGACGAGCATTCCGTAGAAGCCTCGGAACATTTTGGTGAGTACTACGCGCATGTGGCT
The DNA here is from genome assembly GCA_938023085.1 of uncultured Collinsella sp. Taxonomy (GTDB): domain Bacteria; phylum Actinomycetota; class Coriobacteriia; order Coriobacteriales; family Coriobacteriaceae; genus Collinsella. Next base: position 1,706 of record CALHDP010000115.1, on the reverse strand, counting down.
GAGCAGTTTGGCTGCGACTTTTTGAATGCCGCCGACTTTGCCGAGCCGGGCGATATCGACTATCTGCATATGATGCCCGAAAGCCATGAGAGCCTGGGTCACGCCGTGGCAGCCAAGCTCCAAGAGATGCTCGGTGAGTAGCACGGCCCCAAACCACCACAATAGTTCTCCTTGCGGTGGCTTGTTTCGTTGATTTGTCTTGATCTGTAACAGTTGTAAGGCCGAAAACGGGCTAGATGTTACAGATTGAGATTATTTTAGGTCGATATCGGTCGTTTGTCTCGATCTGTAACATCTAGGGTCGATTTTGCCGAGTTAATGTTACACATCGAGATTATCTTCTCAATGGAATTTGGATGTCTCGATTTGTAACAGGTGGGCCGAAAAATGGACTCTAACTGTTACAGATCGAGATGTTTGTGGGAACCACCGCAAAGGTGCCTGTCCCCTTTGCGGTGGTTTTGAACTGCGAGTCTTAATACTGCCACATATGGTTAACGGGGCCGGAGCCTTTGCCCATGTCAAAGCCGGCGGCGAGAGCGCCGGTTAGGTAGGCCTTGCCGGCGTTGACGGCGTCGGCAAGATCCATGCCCTGCGCCAGCGCACAGGCGATGGCGGACGAGAGCGTGCAGCCGGTGCCGTGCGTGTTGTCGGTCTCAATACGCTTGTGGCGGAACCACGTGGTGAGCGGATCGCCTAGGTGGTTGCCCTCATCATCGAGCGGCGCGGGTTCGGCCAGTACGTCGTTGGCCTCGTTGACAAAATGCCCGCCCTTAACGAGAGACGCGCACCCAAAGCGGCGGGTGAGGAGCATAGCGGCATTTTGCTGCGTGCGCTCGGAATCGACCTCGTAATCGAGCAGCGCCATGGCCTCGGGAATATTGGGCGTGATGACGGTCGCCAGTGGGAACAGGCGGCGTGTAAGCGCTTCGGCGGCGTCCTCTGCGATCAGGCGAGCGCCCGAGGTGGCGACCATGACGGGGTCGACGACGATATTTTGTGCGTCCCAGGCGCCCAGGCGGTCGGCGATAACCTCGATAATCTCGGCAGAGGAAACCATGCCGATCTTGACGGCGCTGGGTCGGATATCGTCAAAAACGGCATCGATTTGCGCGGCGACAATATCCGGGGAGATGTTCTGTACGGCGGTGACGCCCAGGGTGTTCTGTGCGGTGATAGCGGTGATGGCCGTCTCGGCATACAGGCGGTGCGCCGTGATGGTCTTGATGTCGGCCTGGATGCCGGCACCACCGCTGGAATCTGATCCTGCGATGGACAGGACGGCGGGTACCTTACTGCGATCCATGTTCGCTCCCTTGTTCGGTCGGATTCAAATGGGTCTTCTGCCTGCATTATAAAGTTGCCCGGGCCGGCTGTATGCCGATCCCGGGCGAGCGGTGCAATCTTTACGTAAATGTAAGAAAATGTTCACATGTCAACAATTGATGAGCACCTTGTGACCGATTGTGGCTCCGGAGACGCGTTAATCCTCCATGCCGAGGTCGATCGTCGTGCCTTCGAACACCTTGTTAACGGTGCGGACGGCGCACATCTTGCCACACATGGTGCAAGTGCCCTCGGTTGCGGCGGGGGATTCCTCGTAGCGCTTCTTGCCGGTGACCGGGTCGAGCGCGCACTTCCACATCTCTTCCCAGTCGAGCTTGCGGCGTGCCTGGCCCATCTTGTCGTCCATGTCGCGGGCGTGG
>CALHDP010000114.1 GCA_938023085.1 uncultured Collinsella sp. | reverse complement strand
TCTTAGCGGCGAGCATGTCGTCCTCGGAGATCTCCTCGGCGCCGGCCTCGACCATCGAGATGAAGTCGGCGGATCCGCCCAGCTCCAGGTCCAGATCGGAGTTCTCGCGCTCCTCGTAGGTGGGGTTGACGATAAACTCGCCGGTCTCCACGTTACGGCCGATGCGCACGCAGGCAAGCGGGCCCTCGAAGGGCACGCCGCCGAGCGTCATGGCCAGGGAGGCACCCATGACGTTGATGACGTCGAAGGGGTTGACCTGGTCGGCGACGAGCGAGGTAGCGACAATGTGTACCTCGTTGCGGAAGCCGTCCGGGAAGCTCGGGCGAATCGGACGGTCGATCATGCGCGCGGTGAGCGTAGCCTTCTCACTGGGACGGCCCTCACGCTTGAGGTAGCCACCCGGGATGCGGCCGGCGGCGTACATCTTCTCGTTGAAGTCGACGGTCAGCGGGAAGAAGTCGTAGTTCTTACGCTCCTTGGAGACGACCACGGTGTCGAGCATCGTGGTGTCACCCTGCTTGACCAGGCAGGCGCCGGTGGCCTGCTTGGCAAGCTCGCCCGACTCAAAGGTGTAGGTCTTGCCGTACAGCTCAAAGGTCTTGGATACGAGTGTCATTGTTCTCCTTTACCCCGCAGACCCCTTGCCTGCGGGCTTCTCATGTGACGCGGGCCCCCTGCCCCCGCCACGCTTCAGAGCGTGATTGTTCGCGCCCTTACACAAAAAGAGCGCCCCGCTGCGCAGGACGCTCTTAGCATGTACAAATCCTACTGGATGTTGTCGCGGATGCCCAGAGCCTTGATGAGCTCACGGTACTCGACGATGTCGTTCTTCTTGATGTAGGAGAGAAGACGACGACGACGGCCGACGAGCATGAGCAGGCCACGACGGGTGTGGAAGTCCTTCTGGTGGGACTTCATGTGCTCGGTCAGCTCCTTGATGCGCTCGGACAGGATGGCGACCTGAACCTTGGGGTTGCCGGTGTCGACCGGGGTGTTACCGAACTGGGCAGTCAGCTCCGCCTTGCGCTCTTTGGAAACAGTCATTGTTTCACCTTTCGTTTTACGTCGCCCGCGGGCGACTCGATTCGCCTCGGACTGGGAAGCCGCCGGTGGAGCGAGCAACCAAGGTCGAGGTACCAACAGGTCGGCATGATACCACAAGCAGCCCGCGCCTGCGCATCATCACCGACCCAACATGAATTCCATCGCACGGAGGCGTTGATCGGTGTGCGTCGCAGCCCACACATGCGAAAGCCCGAGCAGGAATGCCGCCGTATGCGGGTCGATTCGCTCGGCCATGAGCGCATCGAAGGTCATGGACATGAGGGCGCGCAGCCATGCGGTCTCACCGGTCGACACCAGTTCGGCACCTGGAACGCTCGACGCGCACGACCCGCACATGAGACCGCCCGCCTGGGGTGAAAAATACGACAGCATGGGGTCTCCGCACAGCACGCAGGCCGAAAAATCGGGTCGATAGCCAACGTGCGACAGCAGCTTAAAGACATATGCCGCCACAAGTAGGTCCATATGCGCCGTGTCAAGCCCGCTGCCCACCAGGGCAAGCGCTCGCTGCGTGATGGCAAAGGTAAACGGGTCCTCGGCGTCCTCGAACGAGCACACGCGCGCAACCTCGGCGATCGCGCTTGCGGCGCAGGTCGTCTCGTAATCGGGCGCAGCGCCGAGCGGCGCCTCCATAAGCTCGGCCTGGGAAACCACGTCGAGCGACCGCCCATGTGCGAGCAGCATATCGACCGTACAGAACAGCTCGCAGCGCGCAGCCAGGCGTCCGCCGGGTTTGCGGGCGCCCTTTGCCACGGCACGAACCTGCCGCCCCCGCTCGTCAAGCATCGTCAAGATCAGGTCGGTCTCTTTGAGCTTCGTCTTGTCGAGGACGAGCACCTTGGTGCGATATGTCCGGGAGCCTGCCATGCGCGCCGCGCGTCCTTAGTCCTCGGCGTTGTAGCCAAAGCGGCGAATCTGGGCCTCGTCGTCACGCCAGCCGGCCTTGACCTTCACGTCCAGCTCCAAAAAGACCTGCGTGCCAAAAATGCGTTCAAGATCGCGTCGGGCGTCGATACCGATATGCTTGATCATCTCGCCGCCCTTGCCGATGATGATGCCCTTTTGGCCCTCGCGCTCGACGTAAATGGTGGCGTGCACGCGCAGCACCTTCTTGGTCTGCTCGAGCGCATCGCAGATCACGCCAACGGAGTGCGGAATCTCATCACGGGTGCGGCGCAAGACCTTCTCGCGCACAAACTCGGCAACGAGCGTCTCATCAGAAGCGTCAGTACCCATGTCCTCGGGGAACCAACGCGGACCCTCAGGCAAAAAGTGCGCAACGGTCTCTATAAAGGCATCGACGTTGAAGTTCTTAACCGACGACGTCACAATCTCGTCGTCATATTCCATAAGCTCGTGGGCAGCCTTAAGCTGCTCCATGACCTGTGCGGGGTCGGCCTCATCGGCCTTGGTGAGCACCAGGACCTTCTTGCAACGAGCGCATCTGACACGCTCGGCAACCCAGGCGTCTCCCCTGCCGATGGGCTTGGTGGCATCAATCAAAAACGCGACGACGTCGACATCGTTCAACTCGAACAGTGCGCTCTTGTTGAGCTCGGACCCCAGGCCGTCCTTGGGCTTATGAATACCCGGGGTATCGACAAAGACCAGCTGGTAGCCGGGACGGTTGACGACGGCGCGCATGCGACGGCGGGTCGTCTGTGCCACCGGCGAGGTGATGGTGACCTTTTTGCCATAGCAGGCGTTGAGCAGCGTGGACTTGCCGGCGTTGGGGCGTCCGACCAGGGCTACGAAGCCGCTGCGAAAACCGGGTTCAACGTCGCCAAAGCCCGCGAGGCTATCGTCCTCGTCGCACAGGGCGTCGAGCTCCTCGTCGCTCATGCCCTCAAACGGATCGAATTCCTCGACTTCCTCGTATGCTTCGGCCGCTTCGGCATCCGCCGCATCCAGGACCTCGTCGTCCAAAATTTCATCGATAGGCTGCATAGTGTCGGACATGAAAATCCCTTTCTAGATAAAGCCGAGCGCGTGGGCAAATACCAGCAAGCCCACAATCGCGGCGGTGATGGAAAGAACGTATACGGAGGCGGCGGCGATATCCTTCGCGCGCTTTGCCAGCGGATGGAGCTCCTGGGTCGCCAGATCGACAATCGCCTCCATGGCGGTGTTGCATAGCTCGCCGTGAATCACCAGGCCACAACAGATGATAATCGTGGCCCACTCGGCAATGTCGAGCCCCACGATGCAGCCGGCAATGACGGTGCACACGCCCGCAACGAGCATGACCTTCATATTGCGCTCGGTCTTGACGGCGGTGACGAAGCCCTCCATGGCGTAGGAGAACGACTTTAAGAAGGACGGATGGTCCTTGTTCGATCCGGGAATCATAGACGGCTCCTAGTCGTGGGCGTGGTTGGTGATGGGGCCGACGTGGACCAGCTTGGGGTCCTCGCCGCGCTCGAGCGCCAGATCGCGCAGGATGGCGTCCTCGCGGGCCTCCATGACCTCGGCCTCGTCGTCCTCGATATGGTCATACCCCAGCAGGTGCAGCATGCCATGCACGAGCATCAGGCGGCACTCGTCGGCAGGGGCATTGCCAAAGCCGGGGGCCTGACGGGCAATGACTTGCGGGGCCAGGATGATATCGCCAAGCTCAAGCGTCTCGTCGGCGGGAATATCCTCGTCAAAGGCCGAGTCGCATTCAAACGAGAGGACATCGGTGGTGCGGTCGATACCGCGCCACTCGTGGTTGAGCTCGTGCATCTCGTCCTCGTCGACATACGAAAGGGAAATCTCGACTTCACGCTCAACGCCTTCGGCGGCAAGCACGACCTCGCAGATGTGTTCTACCTCCTGCGCGTCGAGCAGCGTATCGAGCTCGGCATCGTTGCTGATCAATACACTCAACGGGACTCCTTTCGGTCGCGCGGGCGCTGCTCGCGCACGTCATCATAAGCATCATATGCCTCGACGATACGTCCCACCAGGGCATGGCGCACCACGTCGGCACGCTCGAGGTGAGAAAATGCGACATCGTCGACACGGCCCAAAATCTTCTCGACATCCGCCAAGCCACCACGACGGCCCACCAGGTCACGCTGGCTCAGGTCGCCGGTAATCACAAACTTGGAGTTAAAGCCCAGGCGCGTCAGAAACATCTTCATCTGCTCGGGCGTGGTATTTTGGGCCTCGTCGAGCACCACGAAGGCGTCGCTCAGCGTGCGGCCGCGCATGTAGGCAAGCGGGGCGATCTCGATCACGCCGCGCTCCATGAGCTCATCGGTGCGCTCGCGATCCATCATGCAAAATAGGGCGTCGTAGAGCGGGCGCATGTACGGATCGATCTTTTCCTCGAGGGTGCCGGGCAAAAAGCCCAGGTTCTCCCCCGCCTCGACAACCGGACGCGTCAAGATCAGACGGCCCACCTCGTGACGTTTGAGTGCGGCAACAGCGAGCGCCATGGCCAGATAGGTCTTACCGGTACCGGCAGGACCCAAGCCAAACGTGATGGTATTTGAGCGGATGGCATCCACATAGCGCTTTTGACCGAGCGTCTTGGGGCGAATGACGCGACCGCGATACGAAAGCAGCACGTCATCGCGAAGCGACGTAGCCTCGTGCTCACCGTCGCGCAAGACGGCCAGGCAGCGAGAGACATCGTCGGCAGAAAGCGTGCGCCCGGAAGCAGCCTCACGAAAGGCATGTTCGAAAAAACGCGCGACCAGTTCGACCTCGTCCGGGTCACCGCTCACGGCGATGCTGTCGCCACGGGCGACCACGTGGGCGCGAACTGAGCTCTCCAGCGCACGAAGGACGCCGTCGCCGGCACCCAAAACGCGCGAGGGGTCAATACCCTCGGGAACGGTAAGTCTAATCTTCGAGGCTTCCATGAACCTCCCTGCGTGCATGGACCAAGCCGGAATCATCGACTCCGATGATAGCAACATCGAGCAGGCACGGGGCTGTAAGTCCACAGGTATCGTCAAGACGGGCATGATGGAACGAGCCAAGCGTCAGGTTGTCACCATACTCGAGCACGGCACGCTCGACCGTGCCCACGCGACGACGAGCGTCGGCAATAGCGAGCTCCTGTGCGGCGGCCCGCATACGGCGGCTGCGCTCGGCCATAACCTCGGGTGGCACCTGGTCGGGCATGTCGGCAGCAAGGGTACCGGGACGCTTGCTGTAGCGGAACACGTGCATACGCGAGAAACCCACACGGCGGCACAGCGCCAGCGACTCCTCGAACTCCTCGTCCGTCTCACCAGGAAAACCGACGATGACATCGCACGAAAGGGACGCCAGGGGCAAGTTGGCGCGAATCATACGCACCGTGTCCTCAAAGGCCTCGGCGCTATAGGGACGGCCCATACGATGCAGGGTCGCCGTGCAGCCGGACTGCACGGGCAGGTGCAAAAACGGGGCGATACGCTGCGGGTAGCGCGCCATAACCTTAAGCAGGCGCTCGGAGATATCCATGGGCTCGACCGAGGAAATGCGCACATGCGGAATAGACGTGCGCTCCATGATGGCCTCGAGCAGCTCATCGATTTCGACGTGCTCGTCGGTCGCGCTCTTGCCATCGTAGGCACCCAGGTTCACACCGGTCAGCACCACCTCGGGCACGCCGGCCTCCTGGGCCTCGCGAACTTGCTCGAGCACGGACTCGACGGGCACGGAGCGCTCGGGGCCGCGCGCCTTCCACACAATGCAATAGGTGCAGCGATGGTTGCAGCCATCCTGAATCTTCACGCCCAGGCGAGAGCGACCGAGCGCATCGACCACCTCGCCATCGCTGCAGGCGGGAACGCTATCGGACTCAACACCCAGCACCTCGCAAACACGTTCGGCGACATCTATCTTGGACGGCTCGGCAATCACGCGATCCGAAAGCTCCGACAGCTCCTCGGGATGCAAATTGACCACGCATCCGGTCACGACCACATAGGGCTCGTTTGGATGGGCCAGCGCATGACGGACGGCCTTACGGGTCTTAGCCTCGGCCTCGCCCGTAACGGCACAAGTGTTAATGACGATCAGATCGGCATCCTGGGGCTCCACAATAGCAAAGCCCAAGCGCATAAGATCGGCAGTGATACGGTCAGACTCAACCCGGTTGACACGGCAGCCGAGGTTGACGACGGAAATATGGGGTGCGAGCACGCGGGCTCCTTAATCGAGGATATCGTCGAGGGCACTCTTGATACGGTCGGTCACCGACTTCTTACCAGAAGCGACGTCATCGCCCATCTCATCGGCAAAAGCACGGAGCAGCTCGCGCTGCTTATTGGAAAGATTGGTGGGAACGACCACGCGCAGTTGCACGATCAGGCGGCCACGCGAACCGCCACCGCCAATGCGCGGCATGCCGTAATTATTGACGCTCACGGTGTCGCCGTACTGGGCGCCGGCGGGAACCGTCACCTTAACGACCTCGTCGGGCATAATGCCCTCGACCTCAATCTCGCAGCCGAGCGCAGCCTGCGCAATCGAGATATCGCTCACCAGGTACAGGTCATCACCGTTGCGCTTAAAGCGCTCATGGTCGGCGACGCGCACGTTGACAATCAGGTCGCCCGAAGGCTCGCCGCGAAGGCCGGCCTCGCCAAAGCCGCTCACACGAAGCTGGCGACCGGTCGAAACGCCGGCGGGAATATCGATGTCGATCTTTTCGTGCGAAGGCGTGCGGCCTTGACCGTCGCAGGTCTCGCAGGGATGATCGATAACCGTGCCCTCGCCATGGCAGTCGGGGCAAGGCGAGGAAGACTGAACCTGGCCCAAAAACGATCGCTGAACCGTCGTGACATAGCCCGTACCGTGGCAGCGGCCGCACTGCTTTTCCTGTGCGCCCTCTGCCCTACCGGTGCCATTGCAGTCCTCGCAAGGAGCAAGGCGGTCATAGCTGATTGTCTTTTTGCAGCCGAGCGCCGCCTCCTCGAGCGTCACCGAAAGCGAGATGGCCATATCACGTCCGCGACGACGCTCACGACGGCTGCGGGCGCCACCGCCGGCACCGCCGCCAAAGAACGACGAGAACAAGTCGTCCATGCCCATGCCACCAAAGATATCGTTGATATCGACGTAGCCGGAGCCACCGGGGCCGTCGGCAGTGCCGTAACGGTCGTAGTTAGCACGCTTCTGCTCATCGGAAAGAACGGAATATGCCTCGTTGAGCTCTTTGAACTTAGCCTCGGCCTCGGGGTCGTCCGAAACGTCCGGGTGTACGGTACGGGCCTTCTTTAGAAACGCGCGCTTAATCGTCCGCGCGTCGGCATCCTTGTCGACGCCAAGCACCTCGTAGTAATCCCTATTTTCCGACACGACCGAATCCTTCCGACTTTCATTATTGTCACAGTGCGTCCTATACCCAAGCTGGGCCGGCCGCAAACAGAGGGTTTGATGTTATTGCATTGCGTAGGGCGAAAGCATGGCACGTTGCGAGCAGCTCGCAAACCAAACCGACACGAGCGCAAACATAAATCCGTTGGCAAAACCGTTGGCAAACTGCATCGCGCCGCGCTTCCACCACAGCAGGCTGCGGTGCAGCACGCCGTCCGAGAGCACCATGAACAGGCCCATGGCAAACGGAATAAAGCACATCACGGCAAAGGCCGAGAACACGCCCGAGATGGCCGATAGCACCAAAAACGGCGCCACGATGCCCATCAGGTAAAAACCGGTACGGGCCTTGCCTTCCAGGCGCTCGGCCTCAACATGGGCCCGACCGACCAGATCACCGCCAGAGGCGCCGTTGGTGCCGGCGTGACCCATGCCGCCAATACGGACCTCGTCGCCATCGTGCGTGCCGGCGGGAAACTCAATCGTCTGCTCGGAGGTCACACGGGTTCGCCCGCTGCCGCCGCAATCGGGACAGGGGTCGGCGACGACCTTACCGGAGCCACCGCACTCAGGGCAGACAGACTGGAACGTGCCGGCACCAAACAGAAAGGACAGGTCGACATCGATGTGGCCGCGACCGCCGCAGCTCGGACAGGTATGTGCATGCTCGGACGAAACAGAGCCCGAACCGCCGCAGTGACCACAGGTATCGAAGCGCGTATAGCGGACGGTCTTGCGGGCACCGCCCTTGGCCTCCTTGGCGTCGAGCTTAATATCGACGACCACGTTGGCGCCGTTCTCGGGATTATAGGCAGCCTGCCCGCGACGCGGCTGACCCCAGGCGCCACCAAAGGGAAAGCCGCCCTCAAAGGGATTGCCGTAGCCCGCGCTGCCGGCGTAACCGCCGCCATAGGGCGAAGCCGTGGGAGCGCCGGCAAAGGGATTGCCCGAGCGCATGGCGTCGTAGCGCGCACGCTTCTGCTCGTCCGAAAGCACAGCATAGGCCTCGGAAACCTCTTTGAACTTTTCCTCGGCATCCGGTTCTTTGTTGACGTCCGGATGGAGCTTGCGGGCCTTTTGCTGGAAGGCTTTCTGTATATCACGCGAGGTGGCGTCCTTGGAGACACCCAAAATCTCGTAGTAATCTTTTTCGTTCATCGTCGCCATGCGCGGCAACCTCCTGCTCACAGCAGCGTATATATTGCGGTAATTCTACCCGAGCGGCCTAGGCTAGACCCCAAAACAGCTCGAACAGCACATTTCCATCGAGCCAGCCCAAGTGAGTGGGCGCTAAACGAGCACGGACGCGACCTGCGATAACGTCTTTCGAGGTGACGCGCCCCGCATGTCCTTCAATATGATCGGGCACCCAGGTGGCAAGGCCCAACTCGACCGCACGGTCGCAGGCCGCCGCCAACTCATCTGCAGCGATCACGCTTGCCGAGCGAACCAACAGATCGGGCCCAATGCCACGCGTCATGCGACAGGCAAGCATCAAATCCTCGGCCGCCGCCTCGCGCTGCGACAGATACTCGGCATCAAACGTCGTCGCGGCATCGTCGCGTTGCACCAAGCGCACGCGATACGCATCGCCGCGAGCAAGCACGTCGGGAAACAGCCCGGCCAAGCGATCGAAATCCTCGGCGTCGAGCATACCGGCGGCAGAGCGGCCCAAACCCAGATAGCCCTGTCCGGTCCAATAGGCAATGTTGTGGGCGCACTCATGGCCGTCGAGCGCGTAGCTTGCCACCTCATACGGATGATAGCCGGCCGCACTCAGGCGCTCACGCGCCGCATCCATGCATGCAGCCTGAAAATCCTCGTCGGGCTCGAGCGACTCGTCGCGACACGCCATGCGATAGAGCGGCGTGCCCTCCTCGAGCGTGAGCGGGTACACCGACACATGATGCGGCGCCGCCGCCAACACGCCATCGAGTGTGCGCTGCCAGCTTAGGTCGGTCTGCCCGGGAAGGCCGCACATCAGGTCGCACGACACGACAAGCCCAGCGTCCTTGACCGTCGTGATGGCAGCGAGCGCCCGATCGGCATCGTGAATGCGGCCGATGGCGGTAAGTTCGGCGTTATCGAGCGTTTGCACGCCCAGAGAGACGCGCGTGACACCCACCCCGGCAAGCGCAGTGGCAAGCTCTGCGGTCAGCGATTCGGGATTGGCCTCGCAGGTAAACTCAACAGGCTTGCACCACGCAGAGATACGCCGGGCAAATTCTACCAAACGCTCCCCCGCCAGCGACGGCGTGCCGCCGCCAACATAGACGGTGCGGATCTGTGCAAGCGCGCCTGCGTCGCCAAAAGCATCGAGGCGCGCATACAACTGCTCAAAATAGGTATCGAGCGCAACGCTCATGTTGCACGGAGCAAAACTGCGTGAGTCAAAGTCACAGTACCGGCATTTTTGGGCGCAAAACGGCACATGCACGTACAGCGCGGTAACGGCCACCGTTAGGCCTCCAACGGATGAGCGGGCACCGACTCGCCGGCGGCAAGTGCGGCCTCACAGGCCACCACATCGTGCTCGATATCATCGACCAGTGCCATGAACTCCTCGTATGTGGAGCAACGCACCACCTGAGCGCGCCAGGCGGCAGCATGGGGCATGCCCTTTAGATACCAGCTTGCGTACGTACGGGCACGCGACATGAGCGGCAACAGCTCGTGCGTGAGCGTCAGGTGCTCGCGCAGGGCATCCAGGCGCTCAACCGAGGAGCGAGAAGGAACCGGCGTGCCATCGAGTGCAAGGGCTCGGGCATCGCCGAACACCCATGGATTGCCGTAGATGCCGCGCGCGATAAACACCGCGCTGGCACCCGAGCTTTGCAGATGCTCAGCAGCGTCCTCTGCCGAGAACACATCGCCCGAACCGATAACGGGAATCTCGACGGCGTCGGCCACCTCATCGACGACCGACCAATCGGCCTGGCCCGTATAGAGCTGCGTGGCGCAGCGACCATGTACCGCCACCGCAGCTGCCCCTGCTCCCTCAAGCATCTGGGCAAACGTCGCGGCGTTGCGGTCTTCGGCGTAAAAGCCCTTACGGATTTTTACGGTCACGGGCACATGCGCCGCGCCCACCGCCGCCTCGACGATCTGCTCGGCCAGATCGGGAGTGCGCATAAGCGCCGAGCCCTCGCCCTTGGTGACGACCTTGCGAGCCGGGCAGGCCATGTTGATATCGATCAGCGACAGGCGATCGCCCACACGCTCCTCGACGGCAGCAACAGCGCTCGCAAACTGATCGGGCTTGGAGCCAAAGAGCTGCACGCAGATCTGCTGCTCCTCATCGGCCGGCAGTACCAGGCGCCACGTCTTATTGCTGGCATAGGCAAGGCCCGCCACGCTCACCATCTCGCTATAGGCAAGATGGGCACCGCGGCGGCGGCACATGATGCGATAGGCGGGATCGGTCACGCCCGCCATGGGAGCCATAAGGAACGGCTGCTCGGCATAGGCGCCAAGCAACCGCTTGCTGTATTCAGAAAGTGCCATGGACCTACTCGTCCACCTTGAGAATCGCCATAAAGGCCTCCTGCGGAACCTCGACCGAGCCGATGGCCTTCATGCGCTTTTTGCCCTCTTTCTGCTTCTCGAGCAGCTTGCGCTTTCGCGAGATATCGCCGCCATAACACTTGGCCAGCACGTCCTTGCGGCGCGCTTTGACGGTAGAGCGGGCAATGATCTTGTTGCCGATGGCGCCCTGGATAGGCACCTCGAACAGCTGGCGCGGAATGATTTCCTTGAGCTTGTCGCACAGACCGCGGGCCAGGCCATAAGCCTTATCCTTGTGCACGATAAACGACAGCGCGTCCACCTCGTCGCCCGAAAGCAGGATGTCGAGCTTGACGAGCTCGGAGGGGCGATATTCGTTGAACTCGTAGTCGAGCGAGGCGTAACCCTTGGTGCGGCTCTTGAGCTGGTCAAAAAAGTCCAGAATGAGCTCGGCAAGCGGCATGTCGAAACGCATCTCGACCGATTTGCTCGTGAGATGGATCATGTCGGTTGTAATGCCGCGATGCTCGATAGCGAGCTGCATGACGGCACCCGTATACTCGGGCGGACAGATAATCTTGGCCTTGAGGTAGGGCTCCTCGATGCGCTCGATGCGCGTAGCCTCGGGCAGATCCTGCGGGCTGCGAACATCAATCATCTCGCCGTCGGTCTTGTAGACGTGATAGTCCACCGAAGGGCTCGTGGCAATCAGGTCCAGGTTGAACTCGCGCTCCAGGCGCTCCTTGACGACCTCCATATGCAGCAGGCCCAAGAAGCCAACGCGGAAACCAAAGCCGAGCGCCACCGAAGTCTCGGGCTCCCACACCAACGACGGGTCGTTGACATGCAGCTTATCGAGCGCGTCACGCAGGTTCTCGTAGTCCTTGTTATCGATCGGGAACAGGCCCGTATAGACCATGGGCTTAGCCTCGCGGTAACCGGGAAGCGGCTCGGGGCAGGGGTTCGACGCCCAGGTAAGGGTGTCGCCCACGCGAACGGCCTCGGGGTCCTTCAGGCCCGTGACCACGTATCCGACCTCGCCGACCGTCAGCGCGTCGACCGGCGTCTCGGCGGGACGCTTGACGCCCACGCCATCGACCAAAAAGTCGCCCTTTGCCTGCATCATGCGCAAGGTATCGCCCTTTTTGATGGAGCCGTCAAAGATGCGCACCGTGGCGACGACGCCACGATACTCGTCGAAGTATGAATCCAGAATGAGTGCCTTGAGCGGCGCATTCGCATCGCCCTTGGGCGGAGAGATCAGAAAGACAATGGACTCCAGCAGATCGTGGATGCCCTCGCCGGTCTTGCCCGAGACACACACGGCATCATCGGCAGGGATCGCCAGGTCATCCTCGATCTCGGTCTTAACCTCGTCGGGATGAGCCGAGGGCAGGTCGATCTTGTTGATGGCCGGCACAATGTCCAGATTGGCGTTCATGGCAAGCGTCGCGTTGGAGACGGTCTGTGCCTCGACGCCCTGTGTGGCGTCGACAACGAGCACCGCGCCCTCACAGGCTGCCAGCGAGCGCGAGACCTCATAGGTAAAGTCCACGTGGCCCGGCGTATCGATCAGATTGAACTGATACGTCTCGCCATCGTCGGCGTCATAGGACACGCGAACGGCATTGGACTTGATCGTGATGCCGCGCTCGCGCTCGATATCCATGGTGTCGAGCAGCTGCGACTCCATGTCGCGCTCGTCGACGGTATGGGTGAGCTCGAGAATGCGGTCACTGATCGTGGACTTGCCATGGTCGATGTGCGCAACAATCGAGAAGTTGCGGATGTGGGAAATGTCAATTGAAGTATTCATGCGGACTATCTTACCCGAGCGGTACAAAAAATGGAGCCTGTTCCATAAAACAGGCTCCATTTATGCGCGTAATCTGTGTGGTGTGAAATTTACAACTTAAGCGTTGATGCTGTTCACGAGCTTGGCAAGACCGGACTTGCGGTTGGAAGCCTGGTTCTTGTGGATAACATGCTTGGCGGCAGCCATGTCGAGACGCTTGGTGACGGTCTTGAGGGCAGCCTGGGCCTTCTCGGCGTCGCCCTCGGCGACGGCGGACTGGACGTGCTTGGTCAGCGTCTTGAGCTCGGACTTGACAGCCTTGTTACGCATGCGAGCTGCCTCATTGGTGCGGATACGCTTCTTCTGAGACTTGATGTTTGCCACTTCTGGAGTTCCTTTCGAGTTCCTTGCAAAAAATGTATGACACCTCTGAGACACGGTGAGGTCATGCAAGCGCCTACTATAGCACGCTCCCCCTCAAAGGGATAGAACGAATTTGTCAAATAGGCAGGTATCATCACGATTTTCTCAAGATGTTCGTAATCCAGAGCAAAAGCGCGGCCTCAGAATCGGCCGAACCCTTGAGCGCGAGCTCTACATCGACCGCCCCCTCGAGCGCCGCGACGAGCTCTGCCATCGAAAAGCGACGTGCCCAGGTCAAGTGATTCTTGACCTGCCAGGACTGGAGCTTGAGCGTTGCGGCCAGCTCACGACCCTGTCCGCGCGCATCGAGCGCCTTGGCGACGATAAGCTCGCGGATGCGGCCGCACAGCAACGTGTAAGTCCACACGTAGCTCTTGGCGGGCAATAGATTGAAAAGCTCGAGCGAGCGTCGCATGTCACGTGCCGAGACCGCATTGAGAAAGTCCCAGGGTTGAACCTCGGCCGTACGTACAATCCAGCGCTCAACGTCGGCAAGCTCAATCTGGGGCGCCTCGACCATCTGGGCAAGCTTAGCCAAGTCGTTATCGAGCATGCGAGTGTTCTCGCCCGAACGCGAGACGAGCTCCTCGGCGGCCGCCGTCGAGATCGACTTGCCGCGCTGCGTCGCCATCTGCTGCACGCGACGCGGTAGCTCCCAGCGCTTGGTGCCGGAGCAATCGATCACGGCCTTCTTATCGATCTTGGCGATCGCCTTATACAGGCGTGTGTTCTTGGCAAGCGAGTCGGCAATGATGAGGCAGACCGTTGTGGGGCTGGGACTCGCCAAATACTCGACAAGCGGCTCCGAGACCGCCTTGGCGAGCTTTGAACAGCCGTCAAGGATTACCAGGCGAAACTCGCTGCCCATCGGAAAGGTGTTAAGCGATCCGATAATCGACTCGATATCGGGGTCTTTGGTCATATCGCGCTCGTCGAGGTTGAACTCGACCATGCCCGACTTTTCCAGACGCGCTTTCATACGCGAGACGGCGTGATCGCGCTTGACTCCGTCGGTACCGACGATCAGATATGCCGGCAGCAGACCGGTTTCGGACATTGCGCTCCCCTCCCGCAGGCCTTCGTATTCGCTCCGTGCCATTCTAGCCCAGGGGCCCACTACACGCCAACGACGTCGTCACGGTCGCTGGCATCGCATCGCAAAGCCATTCGCAGTCGGCGTGACGGTAATGTCGCCGTGTTCGATAGTGCACGCGAACACGCCGCCCGCTTCCTTAACGGCATCGATGCAGGCATCGGACGGATGGCCGTATCGATTCCCCTCGCCCGCACTCGCGAGGGAAAGCTCGGGCTTCAGGACGTCCAGCAACTCATCATCGACTGAAACCTTAGAGCCGTGATGCCCAAGTTTAAGTACGTCGATATCCCCCACCTCCTGCACGAATTCCCGTTCTTGGTCGATCTCGGCATCACCGGTGAGGAGCATACGCAGGCCCTTGCCTTCCTGAACATATGAGAGCAGCAGGACAAGCGAGCCCTCATTTCCCTCGCCATCCACGGACTCGAATGGCCACATCACGCGGGCGCAAAATGAGCCGATATCGACCGTATCCCCACGGCGCACCTGCCGATACTCCACGCCAGGTCGGTTCAATACCTCGGCAGGAGCATCCTCCAGCGCATCCGCCGCCACGGCAATCGTACCGACCGAAAACTGTTCGAGCACGGCAGGCAGACCACCCCAGTGATCCTCATCCCAATGCGTCACAAAGACGGCATCGATATGGTGCACGTTATTGCGAACCAACGCCGCCACCACGCGCTCGTCGAGCCCGCAGTCGACGAGTGCCACTGCACCGCCCTGGCGGATAAGAATCGCATCGGCCTGGCCCACATCGAGCACCGTCACAGAAGGCGGAGCGAATCGATCCCAGTAGACGTACGGAATCGCAGCCAGGAACACCAGACATGCAAGCCCCACCGCCACAGGACGTGCACGGGGACGCGGCCACCAGACCAGCAGCACCGCCAGCAAACACGGCACTAGATAAATCCACATGCTATCGGGCGGCACGCTCACGGATGCACCCGGCACGGCGGCAAACAGCTGCTCGAAGAACAGCACGCAACGGGAGGCAATCATGGGCACAACGAGCGCCCAAGTCCGCAACGGTGCCACGAGCGAAAAGGGAACCAGCACGATCGACACGGCAAGCAGTACGCTCACCACCGGACCGATGACCGCATTTGCCAGCGGAGCAATGAGCGAGAACGTACCGAAGGCAGGAATGGTAATGGGAAGTGTCGCCAGTTGCGAGCACAGCGTGACGGAAAGCATGCTGGCAACGTCTGATGGCACACCCAGCTCACCCAAAGCGTAGGTCGCATAGGGGCAAAAGCACAGAATGGCTAAGACGCTGGCACATGAAAGCTGAAAGCCCATCTCGAACAGAACCGTCGGCCGCAGCAGCACAAAGATGGACATGGTTACGAAGAGCGCCGATGCGCCATGCTGGCGCCGCCCCGCGCCGTTTACGACAAGCGTCGCGAACACCATGCAGCACGCGCGCACGGCCGAGGGAGACGCGCCCGTAAAGGCAGCGTAGCCCACAAGCGTTATCGCCAATATCGCCCGTTGAAGACCGCGTGAGCACCGAGTCTTTTGCAATACACCCTCGATTACAAACCCCACGATTGCCAAGTGGCTGCCCGAGACGGCGATAAGATGCGCCGTTCCCGTCACCGAAAACCAGTCGCCCGCCGGCTGGGCGCGCAGCTCGGCCGAACGACCGCAGACGACACCGGCTATAAGTGCACGCGCCGGGTCGGTCGCAGGCGCGATGGACGCAAGCAGCCCATTTCGCATCCGAAGAAGCGGCCCCGGAGAGTCCTCATCGACCGACAAAATCCGAACGACTTTAACCTTGCGCACCTCGCCTCGGAGCACGCGCGATCGTCCATACGCATCGTTCTCAAAACGTGAAACGCGACCGATAACACGCACGTGCGCCCCGACCTTGAGCTCGAGGTCGCACGATAGGCGAACCATTGCCAAGTTCTTACCGTCCGCGCGTGCCTCGCAGGTATAGGAATACACGTCGTCGTTTATGGATGGGTCACCCTGCACGACAAACTCAAGGCTGCTTGCCGCTCGACCGTCGAGCGCCTTCGAGGCGCTTAGCACGCCCACAGCCCACCACGCCGAGACGACCGCTCCCGCCACGAGACCGACGGACGCGGCATACAGCCACCGCTTCCAAGGGGCAAGCCGCGCACAAGATTGAGCCAGCACAACGAATACCGCCGCCGTAACGGGAATGGCCCATAGCGGCCCGACCGCCGAAGCCCGCTCCCACAGCAGCGCATCGGCGGCCACGTTGAGCACCAAGGCGCAGCTCATGCACATGCCGGCACACAGGGCCATCGTCCACGGCATCAGAGGCCGCGGAGGCATCACATGCTCGCGCTCGGTCGCACTCATACGCAGATGGAATCTTTGATTTTGGCAAGCTTCTTCTCGCCGATTCCCGACACACGCATCAGATCGTCAACCGAGGCAAAAGCACCGTTCTTTGTCCGCTCATCGATAATCGACTGGGCCATGGAGGGACCGATGCCAGAGAGCGTCTGCAGCTCTGCCGCGCTTGCCGTATTGATATTTACTAGGCCTGTTGCGCCACTCACGCCCGATGATGCGGAAGCCCCACCATCAACACCAACTTCCGCAATGGACGCCTGCTGCTCCCCTACCGTTGGAACGTGAATCTTCTGTCCATCGACGACCTTAGATGCCCGATTGAGCCCCGTAACGTCTGCCTCGGGCGCCAGCCCGCCGGC
Source organism: uncultured Collinsella sp. (assembly GCA_938023085.1). Taxonomy (GTDB): domain Bacteria; phylum Actinomycetota; class Coriobacteriia; order Coriobacteriales; family Coriobacteriaceae; genus Collinsella. The sequence goes on along the minus strand of CALHDP010000114.1, from coordinate 2,310 downwards.
GGCATCAATCGCCTGAGCCACCCGCGCGCCGTCCTTGAGACGATATACACCGGGCGACACAACGGCGCCATCAACATCGACATAAACCTCTGCCGCGGCAGACGCCTTAGGCGAAGAGCCTTCGGATGTCTTTCCGCTCGAGGCATCGCCGGATCCCGGCTCCACTAACGAACCCGAACCATCAGTGTGCTCAAACGACACACTGCCGGCACCGCCGCCAAGGTTCGCCATCGCCAGTCCACTCGCCATCGCAATGACGACCAGTATCGCCATCACCACTGCCTTATGACCGAGCAGCTTGTCCGCCAAGCGGTCCATCCGTTTGACCCGTTCGTGTTGTTCGCGCTGCGCCATAGCAAAACCTCCCAACAACATCGTGTCAGGAAAAGAGCCCTGCAACAGCCATTCTCCAAAACCGGTTTTCGCGGTCAAACCAAAAGCCGACCAAAACCTTGCGAAATAATGTCCATTTATTCAGGCACACGTCAGCAAATGAGCACTTAGTCGCAAAATGCCCAGATAGCAAAAGACCGACGATGCAAGCGCATCGTCGGTCTATGCACAAATTTACTCGTGATCTTGGTAAATCTCACGCGGAGCAAGCTCCGAATGTTTACGTTTTAAGGTCTTAGGGGCCTTATACGTGTTGCTCTCGAAGTCGATGTACTCGGTCTGCTTGAGCAGGCGCTCGATCATCTCCTCGTGATCGAACAGCTCCCAGGCCTCATGCACGGCATCGAGTTTAGCGTGCGTCTCGGGACGGCGCGGCATAAACAGCGTGCAGCAGTCGGGAGCGGCCTCAGTCGAGATATCGAACGTACCGATCTCCTCGGCGCGCGCGATGATCTCCTGCTTGTCCGAACCGATGAGAGGACGGAACACGGGGATCTTCACGGCCTCGTTGACGGCCATGATGTTCTCAAGCGTTTGGGAGGCAACCTGCCCAAGCGATTCACCCGTAACGATGGCCTTGGCGCCCTCGATGTGTGCAATGCGCTCGGCAACCGAATACATAATGCGGCGATACATGATCACGCGCAGGTTGCTGGGACAGGTGACCGAAATCTCACGCTGGCAGTCGCCAAACGGCACCACGTACAGGCGGCCGATCTGGACACCCGGCTCAAGCGCACGGATGATGTCCTGCACCAAATACTCGCTCGTATCGGGCGTCTGCGGACGACCGGAGAAATGTACCGGCACGCACACCGCACCGCGACGCGCGAGCATCCAAGTCGCCACCGGAGAATCGATACCCGACGACAGCAGCGTCACGACCTTGCCGGCAGAACCCACCGGCAGACCGCCCACGCCGCGCTCGGAGCGCGCGTACACATAAACGCTACCCTGAACCACCAGTACGTGCACCATGGCATCGGGGTCGTGCATTTGAACCTTTTTATCGGGGAAGGCCTAACACAGCACCTCGCCCACCTGACGATTGATGTCAATCGAGGTGAGCTCATAGTCGGTATTGGAGCGCTTGGCATGCACCTTAAACGAATCGAAGGAACCAAACTCGCGCAGCGCCTTGACGGCGGCGGCACAGTACTCCTGAGGGTCGCGATTGGTGTGATACGCCAAAGACACGCGAGCAACGCCGGGAACGGTGCGAATGACACGCGCCGCATCGTCGGCCTGATGCTCGTTAAAGGTCACGAGGATATAACCGGAAATTCGAGACACGGCATTCACGGAAAAGGCGGCCAAGGCCGCCTTGATGTTATCCATGAGGATATGCTCAAAATGTGCGCGGTTCTTACCCTTCAGTCCAACCTCGTGATAGTGGACCAGGCAGACGCGAGCCGCCATTTAGGCTTCAGCAACCTTGTGGCCGAGCGCCTTCTCGTAACGGGCCTCGTCGTAAGAGATGTCGCCGTCGACAATCTCGTCCATAGCCATCGAGATGGTATCGGCACCGGAAAGCCCGATGGTGATGTCATCGACATCCTGGACGGCAAGCACGCGGTTGTGCTGGCCACGCAGCATGCTGTTAATGTCGCAGGCGCGCTTGGAGGCAAGCGAAGCAAGCAGGAAGCGGTTGTGATCGGTCTTCTCCAGAAGATCGTCAATGCAAGGCTTTACAACGGACACGGACCTCAGATCCTTTCATGCATATCGAGAACGCGAACGAGCTCATCGGTCGCGCGGTCGAGATCGTCATTAACCACGACGTCGTCGTAGCGGTCGGCAAGGGCAAGCTCATCGGCGGCGTTTGCCATACGCAGCTCAATCGTCTCGGGCGTCTCGGTACCGCGACCGACTAGACGCTCGCGAAGCACCTCGAGCGAAGGCGGCTTGATAGAGATC
>CALHDP010000113.1 GCA_938023085.1 uncultured Collinsella sp. | reverse complement strand
GCGCCGAGGCGCTGCTGGTGCGTGCCGGTGCGGTTGAGTATTCGGTGCTGGAGGGTGCCGCCGAGGATGTTGTCGCGGTTGAAGCCTCGCGCGAGGAAGCGCTCGAGCGCGGGCTTGCGTGCGAGGAAACCGCTCGCGGTTATAACGTCGACTTGGGGGATTTCCTCGTAGCTGCCAACGAGCTCGCCGAGCTTCGCCGTCGTATTCGTCGCGCACGCGGTTCGGTCGACTTTGACACGGCCGAGATCCGTGCGCTGCTGGACGAGAACGGCGTGCCCGTGCAGATCGTGGCCCGTGAGCGCTCGTGCGCCACGTCGCTGATTGAGGAAGCCATGCTGCTGGCCAACGAGTGCGTGGCGGAGTGGCTGGCCGACCGCGATATCGAGGCCTGCTATCGCGTGCACGACGATCCCAGTCCCGACAGCTTGCATGGTGCCGCCGTGGCGTTGGCGCAGCTGGGTATCATCGATGACCGTCGCGCGGCAGGCATTGCTCTGGGAAGCCCCGACGAGCTGCAGGCGGCGGTTGATGCCGCAGCTGGTACGGCCAACGCGCCGCTCGTCAACACGTTGCTACTGCGCAGTATGCAGCGCGCATTGTACAAGCCGCGCAACGAGGGCCACTTTGCACTTGCCGCGCCGTGCTATTGCCACTTTACGAGTCCCATTCGCCGCTATCCCGACCTGGTGGTGCATCGCGTACTCAAGCTGCAGCTGGCCTACGAGCAGCTGGGCGGCAAGGACGCCTTGGTGCGTACGCCGCGGCTGATCGGTAAGGGTCGCGAGTCCCTGCCGCGCATCCTGCCGCAAGTCTGCCGCGCGTGCAGCGATGCCGAGCGTGCGGCCGACGCCGCCAGCCATGCGACGCAAAAGATCAAGATCGCCCAGTACTACGAGGATCGCCTGGGCGAGCGCTACGCCGGAACGATCTCGTGGGTCAGCAGCATGGGCCTCTTTGTGCGCCTGGATCTGACACAGGTTGAGGGTTTGGTTTCGATCAAGAGTCTGGGCAACGAGTGGTTCGAGTTTGATGAGGACGCGCTCACGCTTACAGGCGCCGACACGGGGACTCGCTATGAGCTGGGGCAGCGCGTGATCGTCGAGGTCTCGCGCGTCAACACCACGCGCGGGCACTTGGATTTCAGGCTTATTCATTAGCCGGAATTTGGTGATTGATAGAAAACGGGGCGGTCTTTTGGGGCCGCCTTTTTTGTGGCGGCTCAATCGTCTTGCCGCTCGCGCGCTTGCGTCTTCCGCCTGCTGTAGGGGAGATAAAACCTACCAAAATAAACCTGTTCCTTTTTGGGAGGTTTACGAGAGAGCGGGGATGAGATGGCAACGGTGTACGGGTATGCGCGGGTGAGCTCGCGTGATCAAAATCTGAATCGGCAGCTGGATGCGCTGGGCGCCTATGGC
>CALHDP010000112.1 GCA_938023085.1 uncultured Collinsella sp. | reverse complement strand
TTTTGCCCTGGAAAAACGCCTGACCGGGAAGTCCCGCCGTGTCCTTAACGTAGGTACCCGATCCGCGTCGGCTGGTAATAAGACCTTCCTCGGTGATTTGCTCGATAGCTCGTTTGACGGTGATTTTGGAAACGCTATAGAGCTCGCAGAACTCAACGACGGTGGGAAGCTTGTCGCCCGGTTTAAGAGTGCCATCCTCGATGCTTCGACGAATATCTGCAGCTATCGCCTCGTATTTGGGAATCATTGAACCTCCTTTCCGACATATATCAATACGCAAGTAAGTATAACCCTTAACAAGGCACCCATATAACCTTTATCTAAGAAGCTCGAGAAAGAAAAAAGAAAAAGACGCTTTACTTTTAGAATTAGAGCGCTATAGTTTAAGCAACGAACGGAATCTTTCCGCAGAACAGGATCGACCGTTTGGGGACGGTTTTGTTTTGGCGGGTTGGATATCGGTATGACCGGTGCGCGCCCGCGCCGGATAACCTGCCAAAGCAAACCCGTCTCCAACCGGAAGCTCTAGAACACGAAAGCGAGGACTTTGATGGCACAGTATCAGCTGCCCAACGACTTCTTCTTTGGCGCTGCTATGTCCGGCCCGCAGACTGAGGGTCAGTGGAGCCAGGGCGGCAAGCTCGAGAACCTGTGGGACACCTGGTCCATCCAGGATCTGGGCTCGTTCTACAACTGCGTTGGCTCTTACGTCGGCAATGACTTTATGGCCAAGTACCAGGAAGACCTTCGCATTTTGAAGGACTTGGGCCTGGATACCTATCGCACTTCCATCCAGTGGAGCCGTCTGCTCGATGCCGACGGCAACCTCAACGAGGAAGGCGCCGCGTGGTATCACGAGTTGTTCCGCGCCTCTCGCGAAGCCGGCCTGGAGCCGTTTGTCAACTTGTACCACTTTGACATGCCCACCTACCTCTTTAACCGTGGCGGCTGGGAGAGCCGTGAGGTCGTCGAGGCTTACGCGCATTACGCCGACGTCGCCTTCCACGAGTTTGGCCAGGAGATTAAGTATTGGTTCACCTTTAACGAGCCCATCGTCGAGCCCGAGCAGCGCTATCAGGAGGGCGTGTGGTTCCCGCAGCTCCATGACTTCAACCGCGCCCGCACCGTGCAGTATCACATCTCGCTGGCGCACGCGCTGGCCGTGGCCAATTATCGTCGCGCCTATGACGAGGGCGCTATTCGCGCCGATGCCAAGATCGGCATGATCAACTGCTTTACCCCGGTCTACACCAAGCAGAACCCCAGCGAGGCGGACCTCGAGGCCGTGCGTATGACCAGCGGCATCAACAACCGCTGGTGGCTCGACCTCATTACCAAGGGCGAGCTTCCCGCCGACGTGCTCGACAGCCTGGCCGAGGGCGGCGTTAAGCTTCCGTTCCGTGCCGGCGACCAAGAGATTCTTAAGCAGGGTGTTGTCGACTGGCTCGGTTGCAACTACTACCACCCCACGCGCGTTCAGGCGCCGGCGAGCAAGATCGACCAGTACGGTCTGCCGCACTTTGCCGACGAGTACGTGTGGCCCGACGCCGTTATGAACGAGAGCCGCGGCTGGGAGATCTACCCGCAGGGCCTCTACGACTTTGGCATGGACTGCGCTAAGAACTACCCCGATCTTGAGTGGTTCGTTTCCGAGAACGGCATCGGCATCATGGACGAATACAAGAACCGAGACGCCGAAGGAACCATCCAGGATGACTACCGCGTCGACTTTGTACGCCAGCACCTGGAGTGGGTTGCCAAGGCAATTGCCGAGGGCGCCAAGTGCCGTGGATACCATTATTGGGCCGTCATCGATAACTGGTCTTGGGCGAATGCCTTTAAGAACCGTTACGGTTTTGTCGAGGTCGACCTTATGGACGGCTACAAGCGCCGCCTTAAGAAGTCGGCAGCTTGGCTCAAGCAGGTCGCCACGACTCACGTGGTTGATTAGCGAACGGGCGAACGCCCAGACCGCGCACCGCTGCGCGCAACACATGGCACATCTGGTGGCAGAGGGCGACAGACCACCGTGCGCATAGGAAAAGGCCGGATTTGAAAGTTAGGAGCAATCATGGCCAGTGACAACGGAAAGAGCTTCCTCGACAAGTTTGCCGAGGTCTCTGCGAAGGTGGGAAACCAGGTTCACCTGCGTTCCCTGCGTGACGCCTTCGCGACCATCACGCCGCTCTATATCCTTGCGGGTATCGCGGTTCTTATTAACAACGTCGTGTTCCCTCTGTTCCCGCTCGATGCGGCGGGCCTTGCCAACCTTCAGACGTGGGGTTCGGCAATTACGCTGGGCACCCTCAACGTCTCTGCCATTATCTTGGCCGGATTGATTGGCTACAGCCTCGCTAAGAACAAGCGTTTCGATAACCCGCTCGCTTGCGTGGTCGTCGCTATCTCTGCTTTCGTCATCATGATGCCGCAGCAGATCACCGCCTCGCTTGCCGCCACGAGCCCGCTGCTCACCGACAAGATCACCTCCGCCGAGGTCACGGGCGCCCTTTCGACTGCCAACACCGGCACCAACGGTCTGTTCTCGGCTATTATCATCGCCCTGCTTTCCGTCTCGCTCTTCATCAAGATTTCTGGCGTCGAGAAGCTCAAGGTTAAGCTGGGCGAGGGCGTGCCTCCCGCGGTCTCCAACTCCTTCAACGTCATGATCCCGATGCTGCTCAACCTCGCGATCTTCGCTCTTGCCGCAGCCCTGCTCGCCGTGTGCGCCGGCACCGATCTGTGCACCATCATCTCCACGTGCATCTCCAACCCGCTCAAGAGCATCATGAACGCCGGTCCGTGGGCTGTTATCCTCATCTACACCCTTGCTAACCTGCTGTTCTGCGTCGGTATTCACCAGTCCACCATCTCTGGCGCTACCGTCGAGCCGATCCTGACCATGCTCATCGTCGACAACATGGCTACCTTTGCCGCCGGTGGCACCATCCAGCCCGATCACTACATGAACATGCAGATCGTTAACAGCTTCGCCCTCATCGGCGGCTCGGGCTGCACCCTCATGCTTCTGCTCGACACGCTCCTGTTCTCCAAGAACAAGGCTTCCGAGACCGTTTCCAAGATGGCTATCCTGCCTGGTCTGTTCAACATCAACGAGCCGGTTATCTACGGTTACCCCATCGTGTACAACCTGCCGCTCATGATCCCGTTCGTCCTTCTTCCCGATCTGTTCATCGGCATCACCTATGGCCTTACCTGCGCAGGCATCATCAGCCCCTGCATCGCCCAGGTGCCCTGGACCATGCCTCCCGTCATCAATGCCCTGCTCGCTACGGGCTTTGACTGGCGCGCCGGCGTGTGGCAGGCTCTCGAGATTGTCATTGGCATGGCCGTCTACCTGCCCTTTATGAAGATTTCCGAGAAGGCAATCGCCAAGCAGGAGGCTCTCGCCGAGTAGAACGCCTAACGTTCGTCCCTTTCACCTTTGCGGGCGCCGGTACGCGGTGCCGGTGCCCGCGGCTCTCTCCCTTGCGTAAAGATACAGGGGAGCGGGCACAATAGCCGCAAGGAATACAACCAGTTGTCGTCTGCGCGCCGCGCAGTTATAAGGAGGAAACCATGAAGAAGATCATGCTCTGCTGCAATGCCGGCATGTCCACGAGCCTGCTGGTCCAGAAGATGCAGGCCGAGGTTGCAAACCGTGGTCTGGATATTGAGGTCGAGGCTCGTCCCATGAACGAGGCCCACGATCACCTGGACGAGTGCGACATGTTGCTGCTTGGTCCGCAGATCGGCTACACCAAGGGCGATTTTGAGAAGGAGGCCGCCGGTCGTTTTCCGGTCGAGGTCATCAACATGGTCGACTACGGCCGCATGAACGCTGCCGGCATCATCGACCACTGCGTCAGCGTGATGGGCTAGGTGCTCCGCATGGAGGATATGAACGAACTGCAGATGACCTGCTTCGAGATCATCAGCTACGTCGGTACCGCCAAGAGCATGTACATCAATGCCGTGCAAAAGGCCAAGGAGGGCGATTTTGACGCCGCCGAGGAGCTTATCAAGCAGGGCGACGAGGCCTATAACGGTGGCCACGATGTTCACATGGGGCTTCTGAAGAAGGAGGCCAACGGCGAGCGTAACGGCGAGGCCCCGTTGATTCTGCTGCATGCCGAGGACCAGATGGCCGGTACCGAGACCATGCGCGTCATGGCGACGGAGCTCATCGAGATTCACAAGCAGCTGCAGGTACTTCAGGCCTAGTCGGCGTTATCGCCGCGATGGGCCGTGCGGTCCAACAGACAACACAGTCCCTTTGACGGGCGCCGGGAGTCTCCGCCTCCCGGCGCCTTTATATTAAAGGCTTTAGCCTGTGCGGGGCGCGCAGCGCGCCGCATCAGAAACCACCC
>CALHDP010000111.1 GCA_938023085.1 uncultured Collinsella sp. | reverse complement strand
TCCAAGGGTTATACCCTAAGAGCAAACCACCCCTTTTAGGGGTGGTTTTGATTTGCGAAGGACGCTTTGAAGCCCGTTTTGCCGCCGATTTGCCTAGGTATAAAGGGCTATGGGCAAAAAACGTCAAATATGAGTACTGTCACAAGTCCTGTAGCATTATCTTTTTGCAAAATATGCAGTGTTACACAACATATGTCCAAGTACTTAGCTGATAAACGCTTGCAATTCTTCCGCCGTAGGACCCCTGGCGTCTAAATCGCCTTCTGATGGCATGAAATCGCTGTTACTAAAATGGTAACAGTACTCATATTTGCTATTTTTTGCCCGCTGGCTTTGCGATGATGCCGGGGTCCGCACCCTGCCGGGTTCGAATCCCGGCATATCGGTAGCAAAAAGCCCGCTACCGAATTGATAACGGGCTGCTCAGATTCTGTGGTGCCCCCAGCGGGATTCGAACCCGCGATATCCACCTTGAAAGGGTGGCGTCCTTGGCCGCTAGACGATGGGGACAGCGGGAAAGAGTATAGCAGACTTTTTTAGCCGTTCACATATCGTTGGCAAACTGAAAAACCACCACAAAGGTGCCTGTCCCCTTTGTGGTGGTTGGGGCGTTAGGGGAGGAGCTTCATGGCGGCGTCGTGGGCGGCGTGCTCGTAGGTGCCGTCGAGGGGCTTGAGCGGCAGCAGGGCGGCGGCCTGTGCATCGCCACGGCGCTCGAGGGCATGGGCGATCAGCCAGTCGGCGAGCTCGGGGTTCTTGGGCAGTGCCGGTCCGTGCAGGTACGTGCCGATGACGCCCTTGTAGATCAGGCCCTCAAAGCCATCGTCGCCGTTGTTGCCGGTGTCCGCGACGACGGACGTTCCGAGCGGTGTGGCATCGGCGTCCAAAAGCGTGCGGCCGCCATGGTTCTCGAATCCCACAAAGGGCTCAGGTGCCAGATCGGTTTTGACGGCTACGTTGCCGATCAGGCGATCGGATCCACGTACGGTTTCGGCGGCAATGACGCCCAGGCCCTCAATGCGATCGTCGCCCATGTAGTACGAACGGCCGAGCAGCTGATAGCTGCCACAGATGGCAAGCAGCGAGCCGCTATCCTCAACATAGGCCGCGACCTTGTCTTTTTGGGCGAGCAGCTCGTGTGCCACGGCTAGCTGGTCGCGGTCGGAGCCGCCACCCATCATGACGATATCGGCATCGGTGAGATCGAGTGACTCGCCCATACGGACCTCGTCCACGCGCACGGGAATGCCGCGCCAGGCGCAACGGCGCTCGAGCGCGATAACGTTGCCGCCGTCGCCGTAGAGGTTAAGGGCATCGGGATACAGGTAGACGATGCGCAGCGGGCGCGAAAGCTCGACCGGCGCAATATCCGTGGGGACAGCGCTGCCGTCGGCACGGGCTACGGCGCGCCCGGCAACAGCGTCGGCGGTGGCGCCTTTCAGCCCGTCGAGCTCCTTGACCAGCGGCGGGAAGGCCGTGTAGTTGGCGACGGCGTAGAAGGTGTCATCGGCGGCCTCGTCTGCCACGGCGCCAATTGCCTGCGCGACGTCCGAGATAATCGCGGCATCGATGCCGGCGTACTTGAGGCGCACCTGCATGTCGTGCGCGCGCGTGCCTCCGGCAAAGGCGACAAGACCCGGCGTGTCGGCGATGCGCTCAAAGTCGACGTCGTAGATCCACGATACATCGTGGCCGTCGGCATCGTTATCGTTGAGGAAGAAAGCGCAGAGTCTGCCGCCTGCCGTCTTGATGGACTGGATTTGTCGATCGAAGCCTACGGGATTCTTAGCCAGGTTGGCCTCGACGGTGCGGCCGGCGATATCCCAGCGGCCCATGCGTCCGCCGGCGGGGACGTAGGCATCGAGCGTGGGCTGCAGGTGCGCCGTATCCACGCCTAACTCATGTGCGGCAAAGAATGCAGCGGCAACGTTGTAGACCATGTACAGGCCGTTGTAGCGCGTGGCGATGTGTACGGCAGCTGCGTCGGACGCAGATCCAAAGACCAGGTCAAAGCCGTAGCCGTCGCAGCCGAGCTCCACGCCCGTCACGTGGCGGACCAGTGCGGGGCGTGCCCAACCGCACGAGGGGCAATGGTAGGCGCCGAGTTGACCATACTGTACGTAGTCGTACTCCAACGGCGCGTTGCACTGCGAGCAAAAGCGCGAGTCGCTAATGCGGTCAGACTCGGTGTTGGTGGCGCCATCGATGCCAAAGGCAATACTCGCGTTGGGAACGCGCGCGGCAATCGAGGCGCACAGCGGGTCGTCGGCGTTGTAGATGAGCGTCGTTGCTGGCGAGAGCTCCAACGCATGGGCGATGACCTCTTGGGTGTGATCGATCTCGCCATAGCGATCCAGCTGGTCGCGGAACAGGTTGAGCAGCACGAAGTACGTCGGCTTGAGCTTGGGCAGGACGCGCACGGTGTAGAGCTCATCGCATTCAAAAACGCCCACGCGCTTGCCGCTGTCAGCGTGCTTAAGGCCGCCGCGGGCCTCGAGCAGAGCACCCACCACACCAGGCTCCATATTGTTGCCGGCACGGTTGCATACCACGGTAGCACCGCTGGCAGCAACGGCGTCGGCGATGAGGTTGGAGGTGGTGGTCTTGCCATTAGTACCGGTAATCACCACGCTGCGGTCGACCAGATCCGCGAGGTCGCTTAGCAGCTCGGGGTCGATCTTCATGGCGATGCGGCCGGGGAGTACGCCGCCCTGGCGCTTAAGGACGGAGCGCAGCCCCCAGCGAGCGATATCGCTCGAGGTACAGGCAAGAGATGAGCGGAGGTTCATGAAACCGTTCCTAACGTAAACGACATGGTCGGGTCGAGTGCGTCACTAAAAACCGTAGCGGCGCGCAAATTCCTGGGCAAGCTGCGACACGTCTTCGCAGGCATTGGCCCAGGGGGCAAAGTCGGGAGTGTCCGAGATAATACCGTCCGCTTCCCAAACGGCCTGGTGCGAAAGGTCCCAGGGGTCGTGCGGTTCGGGCCGGCAGGGAAGGTACGGTGTCTGATACATGGGGTTCAGCAAAAAGAACGCGCCGCCCTCGCAGCGGTTGGCAAACTCGCGCAGCGCGCGTGTCGCCGGGCGCATCTTGTTCGTTTTGAACAACAGGATCGTGCGGGCGAGTAGGTACCAGGGGGAGCTCTCGAGGGCATCGGCCCCCATCTGCTCCTCGAGCTGGTGGGCCAGGGCAAAAAAGCCGTCCTCGTCTTCCAGGCGAGCGAGGGCGAGTAGCACGGTGCCTGCAGCTCGGGTGGGATAGCCTTCCGCCTTAAGAACGCGGCGAGAATAGTTGGCGGCAGCACGGTAGCGAGCGCTCGCCATGCACAGCTGCGAGATGGCCTCGAGCGTGTGGAGCCACCCGATAAGAGCCGGCTCGCTTACGGTGAGATCGGCCGCCGTCACGCCGTCCGTCAAAACCTTGTTGGCCCAGTAGTGTGGGGCCTCCATATCGAACCCGGGCACGCTTTGCTGCAGGTAATCGGCCGTGGTCGCCTCGAGCTTCATCAGGTCGCCCAGGCAGGCGTCGACGGGCGTGTCCGCCAAAATGATGGCGAGCAGCTGGGCATCGACGGCCAGCGCATCGACGCGGACGATCTTGAGCAGCTCATCGCGCATATCGTCGAACAGGCGGTTGCGCGTCTGCTCAAACTCCTCGTCGCTGCCCATGTCCTCGATGCGATGGAGCTCGTCGAGCAGGTGGCGATGAACACCGGCATAGGACAGCAGCGCCTGGGCATGCTCGGACTGCGCATACTTATGAGGGTTGACGTTCACGTCGTTATGGACAAGCTCGCGTGCTGCATCGGTGAGCTCGGGGTGCGACGCCAGATAGGTGCGCTCCAGGTAGGCGGGGATGAAGGCGCTTGGATCCATTAGAGGTCTCCTCCCTTAAACGGCAAGCCCTGCTCGGCCGCCCGCAGGATGCGCTCATCGATTTGGGAACGCACGATATCGTTGGTGGCGACCCAGGCGGCAAAACTGGCGTTGTCGGGGGCGCCCAGACCCTCCTGCAGTACCGGCGTCGCCTCGGACAGCGCAAGGACGAGCTCGTCGGTGGAGCCCACACCCACGTTGACGCGGGCATAGACGCCATCGGGAAACTCGGTTTGGAAGTAGAGTGCCTCGGCTGCGTGCGGACACGAGCGCGCAAGGATGCGCAAGTAGTGCTCGGCGCCCTCGTAGTCCAGCTCGCGCCAGGCAGCGCTCATCAGCGCGATGAGCGTCCACGGGTCCAAGTCGCGCTCCGCATCCTTGGGACGACGGCGCAGCGGGGTATTCGCGAGGTACGGCACGGAGTGAGCGGAGCGAAAGCGCTTGAGCTCCTCGGCGGGGTATTCGAGCTTTGCCATGGCGAGCATCGCGGTGTGGCGGACGCCGGCAGGATCGTTGGGGGCAAAGTCGAGGCTGCGGTTTGCGGCTTCGAGCGACATGCGATAGCGGCCGCTAATGAGGGCGCGTGACGCAAGGGCGGCAAGCCAGCGCAGATAGGGGCGGCGCATAAGGTCGCCTGCGGCCTCGCGCTCGTAGGGGTCCTGAGCCGAGGCGATCTTGAGCGCCAGGTCGTGCTCGACCTCATCGCACTTGGATACCAGGTACTGTACGTATTCCTCGTTGGATTCGGCGGTGAGTGCCGTCAGCATGCGCTGGGCATCCCAGTTGGCCGGATCGAGTGCGGCCGCCTCGCGGAGCATGTTCTCGGCAGCGGCCTCTTCTTGCTCTGCCTGGGCATCGTCAGGGATAAAGGGAATGCGGTAGTCGACGGCCTCGACCACCTTGGCAATGAGGTGCCCGGCGCGGTCGCGGTCGTGCACGATGAGCGGTGCGGGGTTGCGGGTGAATTGTTCCATCAGACGCTCTACGGCGGCAGCGTCGGTGAGCGGGATATTGTTGCGGCGCAAGGCCTCAAGAACGAGGCGATGGCAATCCTCTTGAATGGGATCGAATGCCATGGGGCCTCCTTTGCTGCGGTTAGGGTTCAAATGTTTCTATATAAGGTTCTAGTTTACCCGCATGTGGCACACCGGGGGTGCCGCACTTGGACTTGCACCTTTGCACCACGAAGACGGATGTCGCACAAATGTCGGCACCTTGGACGATCGAGTGGTATCACGGTGCCGCAAACGGTCGATTTTTGGCCGCGAACGGTGCATATTTTGGAGGGGCACAGTCCTGCCCGGGATATGTAGTCAACCTTGATAAAACGTTTGCCCAGCTTGGGAGTATGAATGCCGCACAAGGGTCTTCAGGGATAGAAAAAACGTTTCATCATTGGCGGCTTTAGGTGAATAACTGACCAACCAGAACGGTAAAATAGTGTTTGTCTGAGCGTTGAGACGTTTAGACATTGCGCATTGTCATCGCCGGCAACGCGCAAACCGGTCCTAACGGAGCCAATTGGGTGCTCCGTTATATACGCAAGTCTAAGAGGGGCTTGTTTAGGAGGCACAGTATGGGACGTTTTACCAATCCTCGCGATCTGTACTTTGGTGAGGGCGCTCGCCACGAGGTAAAGAACCTCAAGGGCAAGAAGGCCATCATCGTTTCTGGCGGCAGCTCTATGCGCCGCGGCGGGTTCCTGCAGGACGTCGAGAACGACCTTAAGGAAGGCGGTTTCGAGGTCAAGCTGTTCGAGGGCGTCGAGTCCGACCCGTCCATCGAGACGGTCATGAAGGGCGCCGAGGCCATGCGCGAGTTCGAGCCCGACTGGATTATCGCCATCGGCGGCGGCTCGCCCATCGATGCCGCTAAGGCCATGTGGGTCTTCTACGAGTACCCCGAGGAGTCCTTCGATAACATCATCCAGCCGTTCAGCTTCCCCGAGCTGCGTCAGAAGGCTCATTTCTGCGCCATCTCCTCCACCTCCGGCACCGCTACCGAGGTCACCGCGTTCTCCGTCATTACCGACTACGCCAAGGGCATCAAGTACCCGCTGGCCGACTTCAACATCACCCCTGATGTCGCCATCGTCGACCCCGAGCTCACCTACACCATGCCCGCCAAGCTGTGCGCTCACACCGGCATGGACGCTCTGACCCACTGCATGGAGGCCTACGTTTCCACCTGCGCCTCTATGTTCACCGACGCCAACGCTCTGCACGGCATCCGCGAGATCGTCGAGTGGCTGCCCAAGTCCTATGCTGGCGACCATGAGGCCCGTCAGCACATGCACGAGGCTCAGTGCATCGCCGGTATCGCCTTCTCCTCGGGCCTGCTCGGCATCGTTCACTCCATGGCTCACAAGACCGGTGCTGCCTTCGAGAACGGCCACATCATCCACGGTGCCGCTAACGCCATGTACCTGGGCAAGGTCATCCAGTGGAACTCCAAGGATCCCCGTGCTGCCGAGCGTTACGCTTACGTGGCCAAGGAGATCCTGCACCTTCCCGGCGAGACCAACGAGGAGCTCATCGCTGCGCTCGTCCAGAAGATCCGCGACCTCAACGACCAGCTCAACATTCCGCAGTCCATCAAGGATTACGCGAATGGTGGCGTGAAGGTCGACGCCGAGAACCCGCAGATGGTTTCCGAGGAGGAGTTCCTCGCCAAGCTGCCCGAGATTGCCGCGAACGCCGAGCAGGACGCCTGCACGCCCGAGAACCCGCGTGAGACCAAGGCTGCCGACTTCGAGAAGATCCTCAAGGCCTGCTACTACGACACCGACATCGATTTCTAATCGACTCTTGTTATCGTAACGAGGGGCTCCGCACGTATCTGTACGGAGCCCCTTTCTTTTTTCTTTTAGAGAATGGGATAGTTATGGCTGCAATTTTCAATAGCCCCAGCAAGTACATCCAGGGTCCGGACGAGCTGGCCAAGCTCGGCTCCTATGTCGAGCCGCTCGGCGCTAAGGCCCTCGTCATCGTGACGCCTTCGGGCAAGAAGCGCGTCGGTGCCAAGATCGAGGGCGGCTTTGCCGAGGCTAAGGCCGAGCTGCTGTTTGAGGATTTTAACGGCGAGTGCTCCAAGGGCGAGGTCGATCGCCTGGTTGCGCTCGCTCGCGACAACGGTTGCGATATCGTCGTCGGCGTCGGTGGCGGCAAGATCCTCGACACCGCGAAGGCCGTCGCCTACTACCTGGAGTCCCCGGTTATCATTTGCCCCACCATTGCTTCGACCGATGCCCCGTGTTCGGCGCTTTCGGTGCTTTATACCGATGACGGCCAGTTCGACAAGTACCTCTTCCTTAAGGCAAACCCCAATATTGTCCTTATGGATACGACGGTTATCGCGGCGAGCCCGGTGCGCCTGACGGTTTCCGGCATGGGCGATGCGCTCGCAACCTACTTTGAGGCCCAGGCGACGCACGATGCCGACGGCGGCACTTGCGCCGGCGGTAAGGGCGGAATGGCCGGTCTGGCGCTCGCCAAGCTCTGCTACGAGACGCTCATGGCCGATGGCGTCAAGGCCAAGGTTGCGCTGGAGAAGGGTGCGCTTACGCCTGCCGTCGAGCATATCATCGAGGCCAATACGCTGCTCTCCGGTATTGGCTTTGAGAGCTCGGGCCTTGCTGCTGCTCATGCCATCCACAATGGCCTGACGATGCTGCCCGAGTGCCACGGCATGTATCACGGCGAGAAGGTCGCCTTCGGCACCATCGTCCAGCTGGTACTCGAGGATGCCCCGACCGAGAAGCTCGAGGAAGTCTTGGGCTTCTGCATTGAGCTGGGCCTGCCGGTCACGATGAAGGAACTTGGCGTTGCCGAGCTTACGCGCGAGCAGGCCATGATTGTTGCCGAGGCCGCCTGCGCGCCCGATGACACCATGTGCAACATGCCGTTTGAGGTGACGCCCGAGATGGTCGCCAACGCCATCCTGGGTGCCGACGCACTGGGTCATTATTACCTCATGGATGAGTAAACTAAGGTAAGGAAGGGGCAAAGCCGACAGACGGCTTTGCCCCTTTTGCTATGGTGCAAAGGGGTCAGGTTACTTTGCACCAATTGTTGTCGATGAAAGGGCGGATTCTCGTATGGCGCTCCCCATGGTTTATGGCGGTCCTGGCCGGTATGTTCAGGGGCCGGGCGAACTTTCGCGTCAGGGCAGGTATTTGTCATGGTTGGGTTGTGCTGCCTATGTCTTGTTTGACCAGGGCACCGAGGATCGGCTGTGCAGGCAGATCGTCGATGGATTTCTGGACGAAGACCTAAGCGAGCCGTTCTTTAAGATCTATGACGGTCCGTGTACGGAAGAGGCCGTTGTCGATATGGCTAAGGAAGCCCGGGCTGAGTATTGCGACATGGTGGTGGGTATTGGCGGTGGCAAGATGCTCGATATCGCAAAGGCCGTTGCGTTTTATGCCGAGCTGCCGTTGTGCGTATGCCCCACGGCGGCCTCGATGGATGGTCCCTGCAGCGCGATTTCGGTGCTGTATCACGAGGATGGGTCGTTCGACCGCTACCTGATGCTCGAGAAGAATCCGGACCTGGTCGTGGTCGATACCAACGTGGTCGCGGCGGCCCCACTGCGTATGGCGGTCGCTGGTATGGGTGATGCGCTGGCAACGTACTTTGAGGCGCGTTCGTGCGCCGCGGCGCACGGCACTAACGAGCACGGTGGTGCGCCGGGGCACTTGGCCCTGGTTGCGGCTCGTGCCTGCTACGATACGCTCATGGAGTGCGGTGTCGCTGCCAAACGCGATCTCAAAAAGGACCGTATATCGCCGGCGGTTGAGCGTCTGATCGAGTGCAATATTCTGCTTTCGGGCGTTGGCTTTGAGAGTGGCGGTTTGGCGCTGGCGCATGCGATCGCCAACGGCCTGACGATTTTGCCCGAGTGCAAGGCCATGCACGGCGAGGCCGTAGCGTTTGGCCTGGTGGTGCAGCTGCGCCTGGAGCGTGCGCCCGAGCTTGATCAGGTGCTCGAGTTTTGCCGGCGCGTTGGTCTGCCGACGACGCTCGAGGAGCTGGGCCTTGGCGAGATTTCCGATGCCGACTTGCTGAGCGTTGCGGACGCAACTTTTAAGAACGAGCGTAACATGGCCAACGAGCAGGCCAGGGTGACCAAACAAAAGCTCGTGCAGCTCATGCGCGAGGCATAGCTTGGCATTTGATTGACCTTGTGCAATCGAGGCGGCGATAGGCCATAGGCTATTTGCCGCAAAGATGCGCCGCGTGTAATTTGCCCGAGGCGTGGGCCGATGGCGTATCATTATCTCTTGCTTGTTTGCACTGCTCAGGGAGGGGCCGCGCATGGCGCAGGAACACGATCTGTTTGATGACATTATCGAGATCAGCAAGGGTTTCGACTTTCTTAAAAACCCGCTTGGCGGTGTGACCGATGCACTCGATCCGTCGGCGCCGCAGTGGAATCCTGCCGACTATAAGGAGCGTCCGCGCGGCAACACCATTCCGTGCTTGACCTGTAAAAACGAGAAGAGCGGTTGTACCGCGTGCATGGACGTGTGCCCGGTCAATGCCATCGAGGTCGAGGAAGATGCCATTGAGATTCTCGACTCCTGTCGCAAGTGCGGCCTGTGCGCCGCTGCCTGTCCGACCGAGGCGATCATCTCGCCGCGCCTGGCGCCCAAAAACCTCTATGACGAGATTGTTTCTGCTGCCACAAGCCACGAGACCGCCTACGTCACCTGCACGCGCGCCCTTAAGCGCATGCCGCGCGAAAACGAGGTCGTCGTCGCCTGCGTGGGCGATATTACGGCCGAGACCTGGTTCTCGGTGCTGGCCGACTATCCCAACGTGAGCGTCTACCTGCCGTTGGGCGTGTGCGATAAATGCCGCAACACCGGCGGTGAGGACATTCTGGGCGAGGCGATTGCGAAGGCCGAGGAGTGGTCTGGCACGGGTATGGGCCTTGAGGTCGACCCCAAGAGCCTCAAGTGCCATAAGCTTCGCGAGTACGAGCGCAAGGAGTACATGGAAAAGATCGCCCGCACCACGGGCCTGACGGTGACCAAGCTCAATCCGGCGACGGCGGCGCTGGCCTCGGTGACGCAGAAGCTCAAGGCCCATCGCCATCAGATTACCCAGCTGGAGCGCACACTCAACACCATGTGCGGCACCACGACGACCAAGCGCCGCCGTACGCTTACACACGGGCGGCAGCTGGTGCTCTCGACGCTGCAAAACCACCCCGAGCTTGCCCAGAACATGCAGGTGAGCACGCCGGAGTGCGATTTTGACAAGTGCACGTCGTGCGGCGAGTGCGTCAATGTATGCCCCACGTTCGCCTGCGACCTGGTGGGAAGCGGCCGCTTTGCGTTGGAGTCCACGTATTGTTTAGGCTGCGGCGCCTGTGTCAAGGTTTGTCCCGAACATGCGCTCAAGCTTGTTGAGCACGATGCGTCCAACTTGGTCGTCGTCGACCCCGAGGCCGAGGAAAAGGCCGCTCAGAAGGCGAAGGCTCATGAAGAAGCTGAGAAGGTCAAGGCTGAGGCAAAGGAAAAGCTCAACAAGATGCTCGACCAGGTGGAAAAGCTCGCGGACTAGTCAGCGACCTCTATCTCTGCTTCATTCGTGCCGCCGTTGCGTCCGGGTTCGCCCAGATGCTGCGGCGGCGCTATACTTATGCAGTTTGAAATGCTTGTACCAAAAGGAGCTGTCGTGTCCCTTTCCATCGGTATCGTGGGCCTGCCCAACGTGGGCAAGTCGACGCTGTTCACCGCGCTTACCAAAAAGACCGGCCTTGCCGCCAACTACCCGTTTGCCACGATCGACCCCAACGTGGGCATCGTCGATGTGCCCGATAGCCGCCTGCAAAAGCTCGCCGACATCGTCAACCCGGGCCGCATTGTGCCGGCTACGGTCGAGTTCGTCGACATCGCGGGTCTGGTGAAGGGTGCCAACGAGGGCGAGGGCCTGGGCAACCAGTTCTTGGCAAACATCCGCGAGACCGATGCCATCTGCGAGGTCGTACGCTACTTTAAGGACCCCAACGTCATGCGTGAGGTGGGCCGCACGGGCGAGTTCGTCGATCCCGCCGGCGATGCCGACACCATCATGACCGAGCTCATCCTGGCCGATATGGGCACGCTCGAGAAGCAGCTGCCCAAACTCGAGAAGGAGGCCAAGCGCGACAAGGAGCTCATGCCCAAGTTCGAGGTCGCCAAACGCCTGCTTGCCTGGCTCAACGAGGGCAAGCGCGCCGCGTCCATGGAGATGACCGACGAGGAGCGTGCCGCCGCCAAGGGCCTGTTCCTGCTCACTATGAAGCCCATCCTGTATGTGGCCAACGTGGACGAGGATATGCTCAACGAGGACCTGGCGCCCATCGATGGCGTCAAGCCGCTGCCCATCTGCGCCAAGATTGAGGCCGAACTCTCCGAGCTCGATCCCGAGGACGCTGCCGACTACCTGGAGAGCCTGGGCCTGGAGCAGCCCGGCCTGGACGTGCTCGCGCAGGCCGCCTATAAGCTGCTCGGTCTGCAGTCGTTCTTTACGGCCGGCGAGATGGAGGTCAAGGCCTGGACGGTGCGTCAGGGCGCGACCGCCCCGCAGGCCGCCGGCGTCATCCACACCGACTTTGAGCGCGGCTTTATTAAGGCCGAGGTCATTGGCTATGACGACTACATCGAGCTCGGTGGCGAGCAGGGCGCCAAGGCTGCCGGCAAGCTGCGTATTGAGGGCAAGGACTATGTCATGGCCGATGGCGACGTCGTGCACTTCCGCTTTAACGTGTAAGGGCGACGCGTATGTTTAAATATGGCAAAAAAGCTGGCTACATGGGTATTGCGCTGCTCGTACTTGCGGTGATTCCGCTGGTGGTCGCAGCGTGTGTTATCCCCAACATTGGTCCCGAGGTGGCAACGAAGTTTAACGCAGCCGGCGAGGTGACGCGCTGGGGCAAGAGCTACGAGTTGCTGGCGCTGCCAGTGCTCAACCTGCTGCTGAGCGTGGCGACGTACTTTACGGCGGGACGCCAGGCTAAAAACAATGATGACTCCGACGCCATGGCGCGCATCGTGTGCGAGCGCTACTTGCGCAACGGCTGCATCACGGGCGTGTTCCTCAACGTAATCAACGTCTACTTTATGTACTCGGCGATTACCGGAACGGGCTTTGGCTTTGGTTTCTAGCTTGTCCTTTTAGGCAACGAGCCTGCACGCATATTCAATGGCTGCTGCGAGGCCGCCGCTCGATCGTGGTTTAAAGACCATGTCAGCGGCGGTCTCGTTTTCGTATCCGGCGCCGCGAAGGGCGAGTGCGATACCGGCTTCCAGGAGAAGAGGCAGACCGCGCTGGCTGGTTGCGATTACGGCAGCCTGATTGAGTGAGCAGCTGTGCGCTTGGCATCGGATGGCAAGTTCACCTTGCGCCGGGCAAGGGACCAGAACGGCGGCGACGCGACTTGATAGCAATGCAAATGCTGTGCGCTCATCGGGCGAAAGGCATTCTGCTTCAACGACGACGAGCTTGGGCGGTGCGCTGTTTGTGCGAGGCGTGGCTCGGTGCATGCGGACCGAAGAACCCGACATAGAAAACTCCTGTGTATTCGGCAAAACGTAAACTATAGTTTACGTTTATGTTCGGCTCCATTTCAAACTCGGCTGCATGGACGAACGTGCGAAACAGATTCTTGGCAGGCGGGTCGAAGAGACACGCAGGGACCTTGGTATCTCCAAGGTTGATTTTTGTGTGGCAACAGGAATCAGCCGACCCTACCTCGACCGAATCGAAGGTGGGACGGCAAATTTCACGCTCAAGGTTTTATTTAAGATCGCGCCCGCACTCGGCATGACGGTGTCAGAACTTCTCGAAGGTATCGAATAGGGGATACCCGTCGACAACTGAATTACGCCATCGGGATGCGGTCGTGGTTGACTTGGCTGTAGAACAGACGCTGGATTTCGGCGGCATCACGTGACTGGCCGAGTGCCCACATGGTTTTGGCCACGAGCGTCTCGGTTGTCATATCGTCGCCGCGCAAAATACCCGGATGATCAGCGTAGGCGCGGCCGACCTCATAAACACCTAGGTCAAGGCCTTCCTCGGGGACCTGCGTGGTCATAACGACGGTGCGGCCCGAATCGACCCAGCGGAAAATCGCCTCCTGGAATGACTCGCCCGACTCACCAAACTCGGGAATACCGCCAATGCCAAAGGTCTCCAGGATTACAGCATCGTAGCTATCGGCAAGGGCATCGAGGATGCCCGGGTTTACGCCGGGTGTCAGCTTGAGTACAAATACGCGCGGATCGATGCTGTCGTAGAAACGCACCGGGTTTTCGCCCTGATGCGTGCCGTGAAGCCCGTTGCGCACGATGCGGTCGTTGCGGATATAGGCGATGGGCGGATAGTTGACGCTGATGAACGCGTTAAAGCTCATGGTGCGCTGTTTGCGGGCGCGAGTGCCGGCAATGGCTACGCCGCCAAACACGATCGAGACGTCGTGCGAGTGCTCGTCGAGCGCATAGAGCAGGCTCTGGTACAGATTGAGCTTGGCATCGGTAAAGGGGTTGCCCATGGGCTTTTGCGAGCCGGTGAGCACGATGGGCTTGGGGCTGTCCTGAATCAGATAGGAAAGCGCTGCTGCGGTGTAGCTCATGGTGTCGGTGCCGTGCAGAATCACGAAGCCGTCGTGGTCGGCATAACCCTCGACGATGACGTCGCGGATGCGCATCCAGTCGCTCGGGCGCATATTGGTGCTGTCGATATTCATGGGCTGCACGACGTCGAGCTCGCAGAGGCCCGAGATCTCGGGGACGCTCTGGGCGAGCTCCTCACCGGTCAGGGCGGGGGAGAGGCCGTTGCCGTCCTCGGTCGATGCGATGGTGCCGCCCGTGGCGATGAGAAGGATGCGCTTCATGCTGGTATTCCTATCGTATTTGCCGCCGCAGAGGCGGAGTTGTTCGGCAGTATTGTGGCACAGGGCGTCCAATGTTCAAACGTATTACATCATCTGTAACGTTTGGTAACACTTCAATTGCCGTCAAATAGGGGCCCAGGTCGTGCGTTTGCCGTGCGCTGATGGCTGCGAGGGACGAGAAACCCCATATAACGTGTACACTATGAAAGTTATTCTCGTTTATTCGCGCGGGTGGGCACCGGCTCCCCGCCAACAAGAGGGGGAACCATGGATCAAAAGGCTTCCGCAAAGGTCCTCGTACTCGACTTTGGTGCGCAGTACGGTCAGCTCATTGCCCGTCGCGTCCGCGACCTCAACGTGTATTCCGAGATTGTCCCCTGCGACATCTCGGCCGACGAGATTCGCGAGATGAACGCCTCTGCGCTCATCCTTTCCGGCGGCCCGGCCTCTGTGTATGCCGAGGACGCTCCGTCCATCGATCCTGCCATCTTTGACCTGGGCCTTCCCGTCCTGGGCTTTTGCTACGGCCATCAGATCACGGCCGTGACGCTCGGCGGCAAGGTCGGTCACTCCGAGGTGGGCGAGTACGGTCGCGCTACCATCACGCGCACGGCCGGCGCCAAGCTCTTTAACTCCACGCCTATGGAGCAGACCGTGTGGATGAGCCACCGCGACGCCGTTTCCGAGGTGCCCGAGGGCTTTACCGTTACCGCCAGCACCGACGTGTGCCCGGTTGCCGCCATGGAGTGCCCCGAGCGCAAGATCTTCACCACGCAGTTCCACCCCGAGGTCAAGCATTCCGAGTACGGTCAGCAGCTGCTGAGCAACTTCCTGTTTGAGATCTGCGGCCTGGAGCCCAACTGGAGCATGGACAACCTGGTCGAGACTATGACGGCCGAGTTCCGCGAGAAGGTCGGCGACGACCGCGTGATTCTAGCCCTGTCCGGCGGCGTCGACTCCTCCGTCGTGGCCGCGCTGGGCGCTCGCGCCGTGGGCAAGCAGATGACCTGCGTGTTCATCAACCACGGCCTGCTGCGCAAGGGCGAGCCCGAGCAGGTGGAGGAGGTCTTCACTAAGCAGTTTGACGTCGACTTTATCCACGTCCACGCCGAGGACCGCTATGCCGAGCTTCTGGCCGGCGTGACCGAGCCCGAGGAGAAGCGCCGCATCATCGGTACGCAGTTCTGGAAAGAGTTCTTCGCCGTGGCGCAGCAGCTCGAGACCGATGGCAAGCCGGTCAAGTATCTGGCTCAGGGCACCATCTACCCCGACATCATCGAGTCTGGCGCTCGCAAGACGGGCGGCAAGACGGCCACCATCAAGAGCCATCACAACCTGATCCCGTTCCCCGAGGGCGTGCACTTCGACCTCATCGAGCCGCTCGATCACTTCTTTAAGGACGAGGTCCGCGCGCTTGGTCTGGCGCTGGGCCTGCCGGGTCATATCGTGTTCCGCCAGCCTTTCCCGGGCCCGGGTCTGGCCATCCGCATTATCGGTGCGGTCGATAAGGAGAAGCTCGAAATCCTCAAGAACGCCGACGCTATCGTGCGCGAGGAGCTGGATGCTTACAACCAGCGTCTGTTTGAACAGACCGGCGAGCGCAACTCCGAGCACAGCTGCTGGCAGTATTTCGCGGTCCTGCCCGACATTAAGTCCGTCGGCGTCATGGGCGACGAGCGCACCTATCAGCGCCCGATCATCCTGCGTGCCGTCGAGTCCAGCGATGCCATGACCGCCGACTGGGCCAAGCTGCCCTACGACGTGCTGGCCCGCATTTCCGGCCGCATCGTTGCCGAGGTTCCCGGCGCCAACCGCGTGTGCTACGACATCACGTCCAAGCCGCCTGCGACGATCGAGTGGGAGTAGGCTGATAGGGTTCTGACCTGCACTTTTGAGTGCCGTACTGTGCCGCTGAGTTTCGTTTCGTACGAGAGTCATGGCAAAGCCGCCAGCGACGGCGGTGAGTAAATACGGTAATCTGGCCTCCGTTCCCGCGTTGGGACGGAGGCTTTTTCTTTGCCGTTTTACTCCCTTTCACCTGCGATTTCGCGATTTACTCCCCGTATTTCAAGACGACAAGGCACGGGGCGGTATTCGGAGGAACGGGAGTAAAGATTTATCCCGAATGAGTAGACGCGCGATTTTTGTCCCCGAGAACGAAACGAGGCCGTTTCGGGGCCCGTGAAACTCAAATCGAACTCAACGGGCGTTTTTACGGTCTCCGTACGGCGTTTCCCCAGGTGGTTAATGGGGAGTAAAGAATCTCGCCGCCTCAATGAAAACGGGAGTAATCAGGGGAAATGCCGCAGTGTACTGCCGTGTGCCGCCATGTAAGCCACCGCGGCATTTACTCCCCATTTACGCTTGAAATGCCTTTGCATGCAATGGGGAGTAAAAACTCAGCTTACGCAGGAGCGAGCGGAGCTCACCGCCTAGCCTGGCGTCCTGATTCGGTTGCGTTGATTGCGAAATGCGGGGAGCCGTTACAGCAAGGCTTTCCAGTCCTCGTACTCGTCGGCGTCGATCTCGCCGTTCTCGAGCCGTGCGCGCTTCTCTGCCCACAACTCGATCGCCATCGCGGCTTTGGGCGCGTGCGGCGCCTTGGGGTTCAGGGAGAGGCCCGAACCGTCGGCTGAGGGAACTATGCCGAAGGAGTCTTCGAGCCGCACGAGCAGCGACATGAGGTCGCCTGCGGTCTCGACGCCGTAATCCTTGAGGGCGTTGACGGACACGCCGAGCGCTGCGGCGATGGACTCGAGCAGCTCGGGCTTCACGGCGCGGATGCCGCTCTCGTAGTGGCGCACGGCCCCCTCGGTCAGGCCGACCGCCTCGGCGAGCTGCGCTTGCGTCATGCCGCGCGACTTGCGGTACCGCCTTATGTTCTCGCCTACGGACATGCGCCCTCCTCCTGGAATTACGTACCCGCACATCTTACCAGCGTACGCAAATGTACGCAATTCTATTGACAGTACAGATATGTACGTTTACTCTGAATCTGTAAATCGTACGTATCTGTACGCTAATGACAGGAGGAGCCATGGACGAGAAGGTGGCGAAGACGCCGAGGCCGCACATGCTGGACGCCGACGAGGTCGCGGAGCTGCTGAGGATCAAGAAAGGCAGCGCCTACGAGGTGATCAGGAGGATAAACGCCGAGCAGGAGGCGCGCAGGCGCGTGGTTATCCGCGGGCGCGTTCGAAGCGACGTCTTCGACGCCCTGTACTTCCCGGAGGTGGACTGACATGCCGGTGTACAAGGACGACAGCAACGGCACGTTCTACGTGCAGTGCTACTACCGCGACGCCCGCGGCTCGAAGCGCCACAAGACGAAGCGCGGCTTCTCCTCCGAGGTGGAGGCCGCAGTGTGGGAGAGCCAGTTCAAGAGCCTTAACGGCGGGGCCATGGACATGACGTTCTCCGAGTTCGTCGAGGTGTACGCCTCAGAGGTGAAGCCGCGCATACGCGAGCACACGTGGATCACCAAGGAGTACATCATCAACGACAAGCTCGTGCCGTTCTTCGGGGACATGCGCATGTGCGACGTGAGGCCGATCGACGTCATCAGGTGGCAAAACGAGCTCACCGAGCACCGGGACGCCGACGGGAAGCCCTGGGCGCCGACGTACCTGCGCACGGTGAACAACCAGCTCAACGCCATCTTCAACCACGCCGAGCGCTACTACGGCCTCGCCGACAACCCGGTGCGCAGGGTCGACAAGATCGGCTCGAAGAAGGGCGGCGAGATGCAGTTCTGGACCAAGGACGAGTACCTGAGGTTCAGCGAGGCCGTCATGGACAAGCCTCTCTCATTCCACGCCTTCGAGCTGCTTTACTGGACGGGCATACGCTGCGGCGAGCTCCTGGCGCTCACGCCGTCCGACTTCATGCTGGAGAGCTCCCGGCTGCGCATCAACAAGTCGTACCAGAGCCTCCACGGCGTGGACACCGTGACCGACCCCAAGACGCCCAAGTCGGTGCGCACGATCGTCATGCCGGCCTTCCTTCGCGACGAGATGGCGGACTTCATCGAGCTACGAGACGACGTCGCCCCCGACGAGCGCCTGTTCGCCGTTACCAAGCACTTCCTGGCCCACGAGATGGAGCGCGGGTGCAAGGCGTCGGGCGTGAAGCGCATCCGCATACACGACATACGCCACAGCCACGTGAGCCTGCTGATCGAGATGGGCTTCTCCGCGCTGGCCATCGCCGAGCGCATGGGCCACGAGGCGGTGGACATCACCTACCGATACGCGCACCTGTTCCCCACGAAGCAGGACGAGATGGCCGCCGCCCTTGACGGGGCGAGGGGATAAGAAGGATGCCGTGCGAGAACAGCGCCCGCAAGCGCAGTAAGACGATGGCGTTCCGCTGCACGCCCGAGGAGCATAAGCTCATATGCGAGATGGCCGCCTGGAGCGGCATGAACAGGCAGGACTACATCATCGCCAAGCTCACCGATACCCAGGTCGAGGTGAGACCCTCTGTGAGCGTGCAGAAGGCGCTGAAGGACTCGATGGCGGAGTTGGCCAAGGAAGTACGGCTGGCGGCCTCCTACAGCGAGCTGAGCGAGTCTCTGCAGCAGAGAGTCGAGCACGTGATGAGGTTCTTCCTGGCGCTCGGCGAGCCTATTGACTCGCGAGTGGACGACGCGTCTCAGGAAGAATCGTTCCCGGCGATGGCGACTGAGGTCGAAACTAACGACAACGCCGACAATGCAAGTATCTTTGGAATGGGTCGCGGCTAACGCTCATCTAAGCGCCGACCAGGAACTGCGATTCTTTAGGGTGTTGCCCGCAAAGCAAATAGTTAATCTTCCGCGAAAGGAAGCTAAACGGTCCGTTCCTCGACATAGAGGATCTCGTTTTGCGCCTCCAGGATTCGCGCGGCGTCGCCGATGCGCTCGGCGCACCTCTCGCTTATCGACCTCAGGGCCAGGACCCCCTCGACGTCGAGCAGGTCCAGCTGGTCGGCGTGCGCCAGGGACTCGAGCAGCTGGTCCAGGCCCCTCGCCAGCCTTCCTGCATCCGCCACCGCGTCAAGCAGCTCACGACGCTCGTCCTTCTCGTTGATATCCATCATTGGCTGTCCTCCTTCTTCCGACGGACGTGTTGCGCAGCACCGTAGCCGTTCCGCATGGAGAACCATCTCGCCACCGCGATCCCGTGCGCATATTGGCCGCAAGCGGCGCGGGGAATGCCGTCCCGATGCGGACCACGGCACCGCGACTCGGGAACGCGCCGTCGTTCCCGCCGCGGCGTCGTCTCCAATCCCACGGGAGCCCAGCAACCGCCGACAGATCGCATCCCATGCCTGGAAGCCTCGGCGCCCATGCCTGATTCCATGCCGCACGCCTGCGCCCTTCCGATCCGAAACCCGCCCCGGCGTTCCTTGGACGCGCAGGGTCGCACGCCGGCAGGCGGCCCGCAAGGGCCGCGACACTTTTTCGGGTTCTTCGCTCCATGCGCTGCGCGCGCGAACAACGCGAAAAACTGCCGTCGGAATACTTCTATTTCCACGCCCGACTTCGCTTCCTCCCTTGCCGGCACGCCCGCGCCGCATGCGACTCACGCGACGCAAGGCACGCCACAGGGGCGGGCCTCCGAGTCTAAGGAGCAAGACATGAACGACATGAAGGAAAAGGCGATGGGCGCGGTCAGGACCTTCCTCGAGCGTAAGGGCTACGAGATCGTCGATGAGGCCTGGCAGGGGCCCGAGGGCATCGGCGGAATCGACCTCGTGGCGGTGGACGAGGACGGGACCCTGGTCTTCGTCGACGCCACGGTCCGGATCGGAACGGACGGCTTCCCCGAGGCCCACAGGGCGCGCGGGCTGCGCGAGGCGCTGGCGGCGACGTGGCTCGCCGGCAACGGCGACGACTACGCCGACACGCCGGTCCGCTTCGACGAGGTGGCGATGATGGTCGTCAAGGAAAACCGAGCGCTCCTGCGCCACCACATCAACTGCTTCGGCGAGATGGAGCCGCTCTCCTAGGCGGCGCGCCCGGCCCCGGGCTCCCGGGGCCGGGTTTCCCCGAATCCACCCCTTGTACCACGAAAGCGTACATATCCGTACGTTTTCGTGGTACACTCCGCTTGTCGGACAAATCCGTACGGTTTTGTCCCGACGCTCCGAGACTCGGGGCGCGCCGGACCGGATGCGCCGAGGCGCGCCCCACGCTAGAGAGGACGCGACCCATGCGCACGATAGCCATTTCCAACTACAAGGGCGGCGTCGGCAAGACGACGACCGCCGTGAACCTGGCGGCGATCTTCGCCGCCCGGGACCTTCGGACCCTGCTTGTCGACCTCGACCCGCAGGCGTCTGCCACAGACTTCTTCGGCCTCTACGACCGGGCCGTCTCCGAGCGGCGCACGTCGGTCGAGCTGCTCTACGGCGGCGCGCCCGTGGAGGAGGTCGCCTACGCTGCCGGGGAGAACCTCGACGTGGTGGCCTCGACCATCGACCTCGTCGACCAGAACGAGATGCTCCTGCGCGAGCAGCGACTCAAGTTCGCCCTCGACGACGCCTCGGGCTCCTACGACGTCTGCCTCATCGACTGCAGTCCCGTGATGCGCAGGCTCGCCTTCAACGCCTACCTCGCCGCGGCGGAGGGCGGCATGGTCGTCATCCCCGTGAAGCTCGACTCCACCGTGATGCGCGGCACGGCGCTCACCGTCGAGGCGACGCGCTCCATCGCCGACGCTCTGCGCATGCCCACGCCCCGCTGGAAGATACTGCGCACCTGCGTGCCCGGCCGCATGACCAACGCCGAGGCCACGGGCGCGGCCGTGCTCGACGGGTTCTTCCCGGACGAGCAGTTCGAGACGGTCATCCACGCGAGCAGCAAGGTCTGCGAGGGCAGCTGGCAGTGGAAGCCGGTGGCCGCCTTCGAGCCGGGGAGCCGCCCCGCGCGCGACTACAAGGCGCTCGCAGACGAGGTGTGCCGTGAACTCGCCTAGGCAGGTGGCCGCGGGCTTCACCATCACGGGGCTTCTCGACGGCGCGTCGCGCACCCGCGGGCGCTACCCGGTGTCCGAGATCGCGGTGGCCGACATCGCCGACCACCCGGCGAACGCCGCGTACTCTATGGACCCTGCTGGGATAGCTGAGCTCGCCGAGTCCATACGCGAGGACGGCCTCACCGACCTGCCGCTCGTGCGAAAGGTCGGCGACGGCTCGTGGCAGATGGTCTCCGGGCATCGGCGCAAGGCCGCCTACGCGCTGCTCGCGAAGGACGACCCCGCTTACGAGAGGATGCCCTGCCGCGTGATAGAGGGCATCGACGACGAGCGGGCGGTGACGCTGCTCCACGCAGCGAACTACTTCACCCGCGCGCTCACCGTGACCGAGCGCGCCGCCGCGACCGAGGCGCTCAGGGGCGACGCCGTGCGCCTGCGCTCCGAGGACCCCTCGCTCTCCGGCATGCGCGTCGACGACGTGAAGGCCGCCATCATCGAGCGGCAGACGGGCCGCAAGGTCTCCGGCAAGACCATTGCGCGTGAGGAGAGGCTGGCCCGCCGGATTGCCGAGGACCTCTCGCCCGAGTGGGCCGCCGAGGCCGATCGCGGCAACCTCAGCGCCGAGGCGGTGCGCTCGCTCGCGGGCATGCCGAAGGAGCGCCAGGCGGAGATGCACGCCGCAATGGAGCCCTGGCGGCGCACCAAGCGGGAGCTCTCCGACTACGTGAGGAGCGAGAGCAAAACGCAGGCCGGCCCCGACGGGCGCATCTCCAAGGCAGCGAGGCTCGTCGCCGATTTCCTCGAGAGCCCGCCCGAGAGCCCGAGCGCGGCCGACCTCTCGCTGCTGCGTGAAATGGCGCTCATGACCGCGCCGTACGCGGAGGCGGGCACCGATGCCCGAAAGCGTCGCAGAAGGGCCTCAGGCCCGAAATCCAGCAAGTAGCCTATGGCGTCCGACACTTCGGTCGGGCGTCCATAGCACTTGGGGACCGGGCGGCCTCGGACCCGTCATGCCGCGGGCCGTTTAAGAGCCCGCTTTCGCGAGGCCCGGTCCCAGAGGCGGCGCCCGAGCCGGGCCGCCGCCTGCGGGGGATCCCCCGCGCCCCTAGAGAAACGCGCCCGCCGCACGGCGGGCCCGAGGAAAGGAATCCGCCATGAAAGAGGAAGCCGACGCCGCCAAAGGCAAGGAGCGTCGAGTCACGTTCCGCATGGAGGGAAGCGACTACGACGCGCTTTGCGAGCAGTGCGAGCGCGCCGGCCTCAGCAAGTCGGAGTACCTGCGCTACCTCGTTCGCATACCGCTGTCGACGGATGCCAACGCGGGAGACGAGCACCGCATACTCGTGGACCGCAGGGCCCTTTGGTCGATGTCTCGGGAGCTCACGAAGTGGGGCTACCACTACAACCAGGCAGTGCACGCGATGAACCTCATCAACTTCCACGCCCGCCACGGGCACGTCGACCGGGACCTCGTCGCGGAGAGCATCCCAACGATCGAGCACGAGCTCGCCGACGTGAACGGCGCGGCCCGCGAGATGGCGGCCGAGCTCGGGCGCATCGGCGCCGACTCGCTCGTGGAGGGCTCGCCATGCCGATCCTGAAGCCGATAAGCGGCCACGGCTCGACGGGTGGCATCCGCCGCGACCTCGAGAAGGGAGGCCGCGCCCTGGCGCGAGACCTGTTCAACCTGAGCTACGACGAGCGCGACGCCGGCGCTCTGGGAGAAGCCGCCAAGGAGGCCTGCGCCTGGGACGCCGAGATGGACGCCACGCGCGCCGCGTTCGGCACGGACGCCTCATGGAGGGGCAAGCCCGCGCGCACGTTCAAGCACTTCGTGCTCTCGCCGGACCCCGGTGACGACATCGACCTGGCCGCTCTGCGGGAGCTCGCGTGCTCGTGGGCGCTCAAGCACTTCGGCGACCACGAGATCGCCATCGTCTACCACGACGACAACGCCCGCGGCATACCGCACGCGCACATCGTCGTGAACAACGCGAACCTCCGTACCGGCTACCGCATGCAGACCCAGCACCCGGAGGACCTCAACCGAGACCTGCAGGACATGGCGCGAGCGCGCGGGCTGTCCGGGCTCTCCAACGACAGGTCGCCCGTATCGCCCTCGAGGGCACGCGGGCGGGCAGGTGCGGGCGGGCCCAGGAGCCGCAGGAGCGTCTACCTGGGCCGGGCCGAGAAGGAGATCATGCGCTCGGGCGGCTACTCGTGGGTCGGCGACATCCGCGCCCGCGTCGCGCTCGCCAAGACCACGGTGTTAGCGCTACTGTAAAAACAACCATTTTGACCAACGCTCAATAACCAATCA
>CALHDP010000110.1 GCA_938023085.1 uncultured Collinsella sp. | reverse complement strand
AACGACGCTCGTGTAGTCAAAGCCGACGGTGTCCATAAAGTCGATAAGGTCACGGAACTCGTCGTCGGTCTCGGTCGGGAAGCCGACCATAGCCGTGGAACGGATCACGATGCCGGGGATACGCTCACGCAGATCGCGGAACAGGTCCTCGAGCTCCTGGCGCGAACCGGAACGGCGCATAGCCTTGAGGATGCGCGCGTCGCAGTGCTGCACGGGGATATCGATATAGGGCAGCACCTCGGGCGTATCGCGAATCGTCTCGATGAGTTCGTCAGTCATGCCCTCGGGCTGCAGATAGAGCACGCGGACCCAGACGTTGTGCGGGCGCACGGCCTCGGCGACGGCACGCAGCAGCTGCGCCAGATTGCGCGGCGAGCCATCGGCGACGTCCTCGTCGGCAAAGTCGGTACCCCAGATGCCCGTGTCCTGGCCGATCAGCACGATCTCGCGCACACCGCCGGCAACCAGGTCGCGCACCTCGGAGATGATGCTCTCGGCATTGCGCGAATGATAGCGGCCGCGGATGTAGGGAATCATGCAGAAGCTGCAGAAGCGGTTGCAGCCATCGGAAATCTTGACGTAGGCGACAGCACCCTCGACGGTACGTTTGACCTGCGGGATATAGGCTGCAATCTCGCGCTCTACACCCAGCACGCCATCGATGAACGCCACGATGCCGTCCTCCTCGTCGGCCTTCACAAAGGCAGCGACCTCGGGCAGCTCGTCAGGTAGGTCATCGCCATAGCGCGACGGTACGCAGCCGCACATGACGATGGGGCAAGAACGAACGCCGTCCTGAACCTCGTTGGCGAGCTCGAGCGTGGTCTCGATGCTCTCGGACGTTGCGGAGGCGAGGAACGAGCAAGTATTGACGATGGCAATATCGGCATCCTGCGGGTCGAATGCCTCCTCGTAGCCCGCGGCGGTCAAAAGAGAACGCATGCGGTCAGTGTCAACCTCGTTCTTAGCGCACCCGAGGGTGATGTAGAGCACGGAGCCCAACGGTGTATCCATGTTGGAGAGCGGTCCTTTCGATTGATATTAGCGGTAGTTGGTGAACTGCAGCGGCTGGCCGTAGTCCTGGTCGCGCAGGAACTGGATCACGGACTGCAACGCGTCCTTCGAAGCAGAGGAAACACGCAGTTTGTCGGCCTCGATGGTCACCTTGACCTTGAGCTTTTGGTCCTTGATGTCCTTGTTGATCTTCTTGGCGGTCGCTTGGTCGATACCCTCGACGATATGGCCGAGCACGCGCACGGTGCCGCCCGATGCCGCCTGCGGAGCATCCCACGAGACGGCCTTGAGGTCGATGCCGCGCTTGATGAGCTTGGAGCTCAGCACGTCAACAATCTGTTTGGAGACAAAGTCGGCCGGGGCGTTGATCGTAAAGAGCTTGTCGCCCTTCGAAAGCTCGATCGTGGCGCCGGAATCCTTAAGGTCATAGCGCTGGGAAATCTCGCGCGTGGTCTGCTGGAAGGCGTTGTCGACCTCTTGCATGTTGACCTCGGACACGACGTCGAAGCTGGAATCTTTAGCCATGATGTTTCCTTTCGCGTACGAGCGGCCTAGTAGCTATCGTACGAATTGTCGGTAGAATCGGTGGGTGTCTGACCGTCAGTTGCGGTATCGGCGCCATCCGTGGACTGGGCATCGGTACCGTCGGTGGTATCGGTACCATCGGTGGTGTCGGTACCATCAGAACTTTCACCATTCTCGGAATCAGACGTCTCCTTCTTGGGAACGGTGATCGTCACACGCGCCACGCCCGAGGTCTTGGTATCGTAACGAACCTTTTCACCGTTCTTGGTAACGGTGACATCGGAAGGCTTGGACGTGGTGATCTCGATCGAAGACTCGGGCGTGTACTCCTGCTCAAAGGGGCCAGTCGCCTGGGCGCCATAGACCGACTTGCCGTCAACCTTGACCTCAATCCACGCGGTCTTTCCCTTGGCAACGGAGACTTTGACCTTCGTAACCTCGTTCTCTTCCTTCTTGGCCGTCGTCTTGGTAGCGTCCGAATCAGTCGACTCATCCGTCGCCTCATCGGTGTCATCGTCCTCGTCGACCGTTTCGGTCTTCTTAGAAGACTTCTTGGTCGTCATCTTGGTAGCAGTGGGCGTCTCGGGCGTGTTCTCGGGCGCCGAAGATGCGCAGCCACGTAGAAGCACCACGATGAGCACAATCAACAGCAGCACAACGGCACCGATGCCGGCGTAGACGATACGCGGATCGAGCCCGTTGTTTTGAGGAGTACGTGATCCGCCGCGTCCACGACCGGAACTGCTGCGGCCGCTTCCCTGAGGCATACGACCGCGATTGCTATCGGAACGGCCGCGATAGCCGCCCTGGCCCTGAAGGCTGCGCTGACCCGAGCGGGGCGCAAGTTCACCG
>CALHDP010000109.1 GCA_938023085.1 uncultured Collinsella sp. | reverse complement strand
GGGGTGCCGTCCTCCCACACCGGGCGGACCTTTTGGCCCTCGGTGGTGGTGCCATGGTCCAAGATATCGCGGCACATGGTTACAAACTGTTGATCAGCTTTGCTCATTGACCCTCCTGTCAGTCGCCTACAAGCGAGATTCATTGTAGCCCAGGCGCACGCGGCCCCACAGCCCAAACATAAGCCCTCATTTTCTGACATATGCCAGAAATTACTTGCGCAAATCCGCACGTTCGCTATTCTATTGTTGACATATGTCAGATTTGGAGAGTGTATGGCTGGAAGACGCGAAAAACTGCGCCGCGTTGGGATCATCCCCGAATATCGCGGCTTTACCCCCGATGGCCTTGCCAGCGGAGACGCTATCGATATGACGGTCGATGAGCTCGAAGTACTGCGCCTGTGCGATCTGGAGGGCCTCAATCAGGAGGCCGTCGCCCTGCACATGGGTATCGCCCGCGCCACGGTGGCGGCAATCAGCAGTCGCGCGCATCGCAAGGTGGCAAACGCGCTGGTCAATGGACGGGCGATCGTCATCGAAGGCGGCAACATCGCGTACTCCCCCATCACCACGACGACGGCCGCATGGCCAGCAAAGGAGGTCGGCACCATGAGGGTGGCAACAACGTACGACAACGGCAACATCTTTATGCACTTTGGCCGCAGCGAGCAGTTCAAGATCTACGACATCCAGGATGGCAAGGTCCTCAACGAGCAGGTCGTAGGCACCGGTGGCACCGGCCACGGCGCCTTGGCGGGCCTGCTTGCCAACGGTGGCGTTGACACGCTCATTTGCGGCGGTATCGGCGGCGGCGCTATCAACGCGCTTGCCCAAGCCGGCATCACGGTCTATGCGGGCGCCCAGGGCAGCTGCGATGCCTGCGTCGAGGCCCTCATTGCCGGCACGCTCGCACAGAACGGCGAGGCCACCTGCGACTGCCATGGACATGATCACGAGCACATCCACGAGCATGGCGAGTCCTGCGGCTGCCACGGTCACCACAACCATGACGGGCACGAAGGCTGCGGCTGCCACTAGCGGCAAGCACCTCGTCGAGAACGCGCTTCCACGCGTGCGACAACCAGCGAACAAACGGCGAAGGCCGCCTGGAATACCATCCAGGCGGCCTTCGCCATACACGACTCAACTAGTCGTTACTTCTTGTTGCGCATCTGCGCTTCCATCTGGCGCAGCAGGTCCATATCGGACTTGGGGCCGCCCGTTCCCAGGCCGCCCATGCCGCCCAGGCCCATGGCATCCAGACCGGGAATATTGGGCATGCGCATCTTTTTGCCCTTCTTACCCTTCTTCCCCTTCTTGCCGCCAGCCTGCGCCTGATTGGCCATCGTGCGCATGCGGCCCATCATCTTATTCATCTCGCCCCACTGCTTCATAAGGCTATTGACCTCGGTGGGGGTCACGCCGGCGCCCTTGGCAATGCGGGCACGGCGCTGGCCATTGATGATGGAGGGACGCAGGCGCTCCTCCTTGGTCATCGACATGATAATGGCCTCATTCTTATCGAAGATGCCCTCGTCCAGGTTGCCACCCATCTGGTTGAGCGCACGCTGGCCACCGGGGAGCATGCCCAGGATGCCCTTCATGCCACCCATCTTCTTGACGGCCTTCATCTGGTCGAGCATGTCGTTCATGGTGAAGCCCTCGCGCAGCATGCGCTCGGCAGCCTCGAGCTGCTCGGCGTCGGCCGCCTCCTGGGCCTTCTCAATAATGCCGACAACGTCGCCCATGCCCAGAATGCGCTTGGCCATACGATCGGGATAGAACGGCTCCAGCGAATCGGGTTTCTCGCCCATGCTCACGAACTTGATGGGCTTACCGGTCACCTGGCGCACGGAAAGTGCGCCGCCGCCACGGGCGTCGCCGTCGAGCTTGGAGATGATCACGCCGTCAAAGTCGGTGCGCTCGGCGAAGGTCGAGACGACGTTGACGATATCCTGGCCGGTCATGGCATCGACGACCATCAGCACCTGATCGGGCTTGACGGCCTTCTTGATGTCCACGGCCTCCTGCATCATCTGTTCGTCGATCTGAAGACGTCCGGCGGTATCGACGATGACCACGTCGCGCAGGTGGTCGACGGCCTCCTGGATGGCGCCCTTGGCGATATCGACCGGGTGCTCGCCGTCACCGCGGAAGACCGGCACGCCGATCTCGCCACCGAGCGTGGCCAGCTGGTCGGCAGCAGCGGGACGGTAGACGTCGCACGCGGCGAGCAACGGCGAGCGACCCTGCTTCTTGAGCAGGTAGGCCAGCTTTACGGCAGCCGTGGTCTTACCGGAGCCCTGCAGACCCACAAGCATGATGACATTGGGAATACGGTTGCTAAAGACGAGCTTGCTCTCGGTGGAGCCGAGCATCTCGGTAAGCTCGTCGAGCACAATCTTGACGACGTTTTGCGCCGGAGAGAGCGACTCCATGACCTCTGCGGTCATGGAGCGCTCCTTAGTCTTGGCGACAAACTCCTTGACAACCTTAAAGTTAACGTCGGCCTCGAGCAGCGCCATGCGAATATCGCGCATGGCCGAAGTAATATCGGCCTCGGTCAGCTTGCCCTTGCCGCGCAGGCGGTCAAATGTATCGTTGAGGCGATCGCTCAGGGAATCAAACACTAGTCACTCCTTAATTGGACTCGCCCACCAGGGCGCGGCAGAAATCTTTGGCATTGAACTCCTGCAGGTCATCGACCTGCTCGCCCACGCCGATGCGCAGGATCGGGAGCTTGAGCTTCTCGGCCACGGCCATGGCGATACCGCCCTTAGCCGTGCCGTCGAGCTTAGTCATGATAATACCGTCCAGGCCCAGCGCCTCGTTAAACTCGAGCGCCTGGTTCAGACCGTTTTGGCCCGTCGCGGCGTCGATCACAAGCACGACCGAAACCGGCATGGGACCGGCGGCCATATTGGCGGCGCGCTTACGGGTCACATTGACCACCTTGGCAAGCTCGCGCATGAGCTCAGGGCTCGTGTGTAGACGGCCGGCGGTATCGATAAGCACCAGGTCGCTGCCGCGCTTGTCGGCCTCGTCGAGCACGTCGTAGCAAACACTTGCCGGGTCGGAGCCGCGGTCGCGCTTGATGACGGGGACGCCAGCGCGCTGGCCCCACACATCGAGCTGCTCAATAGCGGCAGCACGGAAGGTATCGGCCGAACCGATCACGACGTTCTTGCCGCGGGCGGCCATGGCGCTAGCGATCTTACCGACCGTCGTGGTCTTGCCGGCACCGTTAATGCCCACAAACAGCACGCAGCTCGGCGTATCGGAGAACGGATCGCGCTCGATGGGCACAAAGTGCTGCTCAAGCTGCTCGGCCAGGGCACGGCGAAGCTGTGGAGCGGTCTTGAGGTTCTTCTTGGCCGCGGCATCGCGCAGGTCATCGGAGACCTTGATGGCGACCTCGGCGCCCATGTCACCCATGACGAGGGTGTCCTCCAGGTCCTCCCAAAAATCCTCGTCGACCTCACCGCCAAAGTAGAAGACCTCGTTGAGGGCCTCGCGGCTTCGCTCAAGTCCGCGCGAGAGAGCATCGAAGAATCCCATTATGCATTCACGACCTTTCCGGTTTCGCGATCGAGTTTTTGCGAGACGACGCGACTGACGCCGTCGGCTTGCATCGAGACGCCATAGAGGACGTCAGCGTCCTCCATAGTACGGCGCTGATGCGAGATAACCAAGAGCTGCGTATCGGAACGCAACACATCGAGCGCGCCGATGAGCTTGGACAGGTTGGCGTCATCGAGCGCCGCCTCGACCTCGTCCAGCACATAGAACGGCACCGTGCGCGTGCGATACACGGCAAAGAGCAAGGCGAGCGCCGTCAGACTCTTCTCGCCGCCCGACATGAGCATCATCTTGGTGATGCGCTTGCCGCGCGGCTGCGCCACGACCTCGATACCCGTCTCGGCAGGATGCTCGGGATCGGTCATCTCCAGATGAGCCTGGCCGCCCGGGAAGAGCATAGCGAAGATCTCGCGGAAGTTCGCGTCGACCTTCTCAAACGTCACCAGGAACGCCTTGCGCATCTTGCGATCAATGGCCACCGTGATCTTGGTGAGCGCCTTGCGCGCGCTCTCCAGATCGGCCAGCTGCTCCTCGATGTAGTCGGCGCGGCGCTTGAGCTGCTCGTACTCCTCCATGGCAACTTGGTTAACGGGACCAAGGTTGTTGATCTGGCGCACAAGCTGGTTGAGTTCGCGCTCGGCGGCATCGCGGTCGGTAGGAGCAGGAAGCATGAGCGCTTCCTCGAGCACCGTCGTGCCATCGGCGGTAATGGCCTTGATGGCAGCCTCGACCTGCACCTCGAGCTTGCCACGCGCGACCTTGAACTCGTTTTGCGTGGCGGAGGCGGTATCGACTCGCTCCTTAGCGCGGGCAACCTCTGCCTTGGCATCCTCGATGGTCTTCTTGAGCGAAGCGGAGTCCGCCTCCTCCAGAGAGGCCTGGTCACGCAGGCGCGCTGCCCAATCCGACGCGCGTTCCAACAGGGCAGAATAGCGTTCGTGCATGGGATCGACGCGCAGGCGCAGCAGCTCGAGCGAGCGCGAGGCCTGGCGTGTTCCGCGGATACGACGGTCGATGCCCTCAAGACGATGCTCAAGGTCGGGCACGCGGCCCTTCAGCGAACGCAGGCGTTCGCTCGTCTGGGCTAGGCGAACCTTGGCGTCGGCGAGCTTGCCGGCAGCCTCGGAATCGTCACGGCGAACGCGGTCGAGTTCGTCGTTGGCCTCGGCAATCTGCAAGCCCAGATCGCTTGCCTGCGCACGGGCCTCGTCACGCGAACGGGTAAGCTCGTCAACACGCGGGCGCGCAGCGCGAACGGCCTCGGAGGCCTGCTCGCGGCGCTTGGAGATGCGCACGCGCTCGACCTCGGCATTGTTGGCGCTTTGCTCCAGACGGCCGATCTCGGAAAGCAGCGAGCGGCGCTCGCCCTCAAGGCGGGCAATCTCACCGGCAGCATCGCCCTCGGCGGCACGCGCTTCCTCAACGGCCGCATTGGCCTCAACGACCTGGCCTGACACATGTTCAAACACAGCGGCCAAATCGGGCTCAAGCCCCTCCAGCTCGCGGATACGGCGCTTGCGCTCCAAGGCACCCGACGCCTCGCCGGCATCGAGGCCCACGCGCACCAGGCCGCCACAGCTTACGCGAGCGCCATCGGGAGTCACGTAGGTCACACCGTCAACGACAGGCGCGGCCAGCGCG
Source organism: uncultured Collinsella sp. (assembly GCA_938023085.1). GTDB lineage: Bacteria > Actinomycetota > Coriobacteriia > Coriobacteriales > Coriobacteriaceae > Collinsella. Next base: position 29,605 of record CALHDP010000109.1, on the reverse strand, counting down.
GTAGCCAAGTCATCGACCATGTAATAGCCGCCGAGCAGCGCCTCGACGACGGGACCGTAGCCTGCGCGCACGGAAAGGCGATCGACCAGACGGGTACCGGCAGCGCCCTCAGCGGCGGTAGAGCCGCTCACGCCGCGCGCCACCAGCAGCGCCTCGCCCGAGGCCTTCTTCTGGTCCAGAGCGGCACGACCGGCACGCTCAAGCGCGGACGTATCGTCGAACAGCAGGGCATCGATATCGCCGGCGAGCAATTGCTCAACCAGGCCCTCAAGCTCGCGCGGGGCCTCGAGCACGTCGCCCAGACGACCCGAGACATCGTCGCCCAGCGCACCCACCAGCCGGCTCACGAGCGGCGAGCTGTCGGCCATGCGGGCATCGAGTTTCTTATGACTGGCAAGCTCCGAGCGCACCTCGGATAACTTGTTGCGCGCCTCGCTCTCGCGGGCACGCAGGTCCTTCAGGGCCGCGCGCGCCGTCTCGGTGGCCTCACGCGCATCAACCTGAGCCTGGCGCGCTTCCTCAAGAGCGCCCTCAAGCTCCTCGGCGCGGTCGCGACGGCTCTCGAGCGAGGCCGTGACCTCCTCGAGCTGCTCGTCGATCTGCTCCAAGCGCGAGGCATACATGTTGTCCTCGACCTCGGCATTGCTCAAGGAATCCTTCACCTTGGCGAGCTCGAGCGCGGCGTTATCGGCTACGCGCTGCACATCGCGTTGCTCACGCGTAAGCTGCGAAATCTGATTGTCGAGCGCCACGCGCCGCTCGTGGAGCTCGGCGGCGGCAGGACCAGCGGCGTCAACGTCCTCCTGGGCCTGCATGTGCGCACCGGTCACTTCCTCAAGCTGCGCACGCGCGTCTTCGAGCTCCTCGACCACGCGACGTCGCTGATGCTCGGAGCTCGAAATCTGCCCGCGCATGTCAGACAGGCGCGACACCATGTTGTGGCCCTTTTCCTCGAGCAAGCGCATGTCGGAGTTAATGCGGCCGACCACATCTTGCATATGGCGGCGCTGCTCGCCCAAGTCGCCCACAAACAGGCCCTTTTCCTCGAGCATAACCTGAAGCTTCTCGAGCTCGCGCTCCTTTTCGCCCAAGCGGTACTGCGCAAGCTCCAGCTCGGCGGCACCCTCCTTGGAGCGGCTCTCCAAGTCATTCCACTGCGACTGCAGCGAACGCAGCTCGTCGACGGCTACCATCTGCGTAAGCTCGTTCGCGCGCGAGGACAGCTCTTTGTACTTGCGCGCGCGATCGACCTGACGCTCCAGCGGTCGCAGCTGACGGGCGATTTCCTTATTGATGTCGCGAGCACGCGTCAGATGCTCGTCCATCGACTTAATCTTTTTGAGCGCACGCTCCTTGCGGCGCTTGTGCTTGGAGATGCCGGCGGCCTCCTCGATGAGAGCGCGGCGCTCCTCTGGGCGGCTCTGCAAAATGGCGTCGAGCTTGCCCTGGCTGATGATGGAATGCGTATCCTTGCCCAGGCCCGAATCGTGCAGGATGTCCTGAATGTCCATCAGGCGGCACGGACTCGAGTTGATGAGGTACTCGCTTTCGCCCGAGCGATACATGCGACGGGTGATGGCGACCTCGTCAAAATCGACGGGCAGCATATGGTCCGAGTTATCGAGCACCAGCGTGACCTCGGCGACACCCACCGGCTTGCGCGCTGACGAGCCCGAGAAGATGACATCCTCCATGGCCTGGCCGCGCAGCTGCTTGGCGCTCTGCTCGCCCAGGACCCACAGAATCGAGTCAGAGATGTTCGATTTTCCCGAGCCGTTGGGACCGACGATGACGGTCAGGCCCGGCTCAAACGTCATATGGGCGCGGTCGGCAAACGACTTGAACCCTTTGAGCGTGAGGGACTTGAGATACACGGTTCCTCGCTTACACGTGCTTCTTGTTCAGAATCACGCCGTTGGTGGTGTAACCCATGCGGTCGAGCGCTTCGAGCGCGGCGGCTCCCTCGGCTTCTTTCTTTGAGGAGCCGGAACCGCGACCCTGGCGAATACCATCGATCAAAACCACGGCGGTAAAGGTGGGCGCATGCGCTGGGCCCTCGGAGCCAACGAGCTTATACGCCGGGGGTTCGTGACCGTCGGCTTGCACGCACTCCTGCAAAAACGACTTGGGGTTTGCAGGATGCTCGGCACGCTCGGAAGCCAAATGCGGTTTAAGCGTACGATGGATAAACTCCGCTGCGGCATCCCAGCCGGCATCCAGGTACAGTGCGCCCACGAGCGACTCGTTGACGTTCTCGAGCGCCGAATGCAGGCCGCGCGCACCGGTACCGGTCTCGGAGGCACCAAAGATGATGATGTCGTCGATACCCAGCTCGTGGGAGACTTCCGACAACGTGGCGCCCGAGACGAGCGACACCTTCAAGCGGGTGAGCTTGCCCTCGTCAAACTCGGGATAGGACTCAAAGAGCGAACGGGCGACGACGGCGCCCAAAATGGAATCGCCCAAAAACTCCAAGCGCTCGTAGCTTGCCGAGACAGGCTGGCCTTCGACGGCCGAAGGATGCGTGAGGGCCGCGCGCAGCAGCACCTTGTCATTGAACTCGTGGCCCAGAATCTCCTGGGCGCGCGTAAGTCGTTCGGATAAAGCCAAGACTTAGGCCTCCTTGGCAGCTTCGATAGCGTCGACGGCGTCGGCGACAGAGTTGAGCGAGAGCAGGGTCTCGTCATCGATCTCGAGGTTGAACTCGTCCTCGATAGCCGTAACCAGCTGCAGGCGCTCGAGCGAGTTGGCATCGAGGTCGTCAAAGGTGGTCTCATCGCTAATTTCGGCAACATCGACGCCCAGAACGTCAGCAGCGACCTCGGCGATCTTGTCGAAGATTTCGGAGCGGTCCATAGCGCTTCCTCTCATAGTGCATGAATACCAAAAGAATGGTACCGCCCGGGCGGTACCAAGACACGGTTCTGATTCTACCCCACGACGCACGCCCCGAGGCGCATAACGCCGCTGTTATAAAACGATACCGTCCATAGAGTTGGCGACATTCTCGACCAGCCCCGCGCGCACGGCTTCGGCCGCCGCGAGCGTACCGTTTTTGACAGCCTCGACCGAGGTGGCGCCATGGCCGATCAGGACCACGCCACGCAGGCCCAAAAGAATCGCGCCGCCCTTGGCGTCGCCCGAAAGCTTGGCCTTAATCTCGCGCATCTGCTTTTTGATGAGCAGCGCGGCGATCTTGGTGCCAAGCGAAGACATAAAGGCACCCTTGAGTTCCTTCAGCAAAAACTTGGCAGCGCCCTCCGTGGCCTTGAGCGCAATATTGCCCGACATGCCATCGGCAACGACGACATCGAAGTTACCCGAGGTGATGTCCGTTCCCTCGCAGTTACCAACAAAGCCGGGAACGGCGTCTTTCATGGCCGGGAAGCAAGCCTTGGTAAAGTTGGAGCCCTTCTCGTCCTCGGTGCCGTTGGCAAGCAGGCCCACGCGGGGATGCTCGATGCCCAGGACGACGCGGGCATAGGCGCTACCCATCTGGGCAAAACGCACCATGTCGTCGACCTCGACATCGGGGTTGGCGCCCATATCGCACAGCACCGTCAGACCGCCGGCACGATTGGGCAGCGCATTGGTCAGACAGGGGCGCACCGGCTGCTTCTTGCCTTCGGCCTGATACCTAAACGGCGTCACATAGGCGGTGGCAGCGGCGGTCATGGCACCGGTGGAACCGGCGGAGAAGAACGCATCCGCGTTGCCCTTCTTAATGGCGCGACACGACAGCACGATCGACGACTTGCGTTTAGTCATCACGGCGCGAATGGGATCGTCATCCATGGCGATAACGTCGGGTGCCTCAAGGGCCTCAACACGTGCGTGGGAAGCAGCAAAGGGATTGACGATTTCGGCAGGGCCAGCTGCCAAGACCTCGATATCGGGATCGGCAGCAAGTGCAGCCTCGATACCATCGAGAACAACCTGAGGCTTCTCGTCTCCACCCACAACGTCTACACAAACGCGAACGTTACTCATATACATGCTCCTTATACAAAAATGGCCGACTCATTGAGCCGGCCATTGTGGTTCCATTTGGAACGGCATCGCATCCAGAGTATACCGTTACTCGGTAACGATAACCTCGCGGTCCTTGTAGAAACCGCAGCTGGGGCACACGTGGTGCGGAAGCTTGACAGCGCCGCAACGGGGGCACGTGGACTGAGCCGCAGCCGAAATTTTCATGTTGGCGGAACGACGGGTGTGAGTGCGGATACGACCCTGCTTTTGTTTAGGTACGGGCATAGTGACCTTCCTTATGAACTATCCAGTGTGGCGATTACGCGCAAGTAACGATACTACCACAGTTTTACTCATCGAGCTTGAGATTCTTCAATGCTGCAAATGGATTTTCCGTGGCAGCGGCCCATTCCGCCTCTGCCTGGGCGGCGCAATCGCATTGCTCGACGTTGAGATTGCAACCGCATGTGGGGCACAGACCACGGCAATCGGGCTTGCAGAGCACCACGAACGGCGTGTCCATAACGACCGCGTCATTGATGGGCTCGCCCAGATCGACGAGACGGTCCTCACCCAGGAGCTCGTAGCCATCCTCGTAGGCCTCGGGATCCTCGGGCTCCTCAAAGAGGTAGAACTCCTCGATTTCGCCGGCGATATCAAACGAGGCAGGCTCCAGGCAACGGTCGCACTCGCCGGTGGCGTGCGCGCGGACCATGCCCGTGAGCAAGACACCGGTACCGGCATTGGTAAAGACAACGTCGTAGTCGATGCCGTCCTGAAGCTGGTACTCCTTCTCGCCCACCGTGTAGGTGGCGACATCGACCTTACCGGTCAGCGGATACGAATCTCCAGGAAACTCGAGCTGCTCGGAAAGATCGACGGTAACGCTCGGGAACTCAGCCATTACCACTGACCATTCTGTTGGGCGGCACCCTCGTTGAGCTGCTGACGGCAACGGGTAACGGTGCCGGTCAGGCTCTTGAGGTTCTCCTCCAGGTGCGTAAAGACCTGCTCTGCATAGTCCTCGGCAGCATAACGCGTCTCGCGCTCGTACTGCTGGGCACGATCGCGGATGTCGTCGGCCTGCTGCTGCGCAAGGCGGACGATCTCCTGCTCACCGGCAATGGTGAGGGCCTGCTGCTGAGCATCGGCAATGATGGAATCGGCCTGAGCGGCGGCGGAAGCCATGAGCTCCTCGCGCTCCTTAAGGATACGGCGGGACTTCTGCCACTCCTCGGGATAGCTCATGCGGATCTCGTCGAGAATGTTGAAGAACACGTCGGCGTCGATGACCTTGAACTGAGCGTTCTTGCCGAAAGGCGGCTTGGCTTCCTCGATCAGCCCTTCGAGCTCATCGACCAAGCTGACGATCCTATCGCCAGGAAAATTCTCGCCCGGCATCCAGTCTCCTTTCATAGGTAACATATCATCGTGCTAGTTTACCACATGCCACCAGGCAATAAGAAACGTCACGAAAAGCGATGTTTGAGCGCTTCGACCACGTTGGACGGGACAAACGTCGATACGTCACTACCGAGCGAGGCGATCTGGCGAACAACCGAGCTCGAGATATAGCCGTACTGCGGCGCGCTCATGACAAAGATGGACTCCAGCTCGTTATCCAAGCGATAGTTGAGGTCGGCCTGCTGCAGCTCGTACTCAAAGTCGGTCATGGCGCGCAGGCCCTTGACCACGGCCCCCGCCCCCTGCTCACGAGCGAAGTCGACCAAGAGGCCGGTAAAGGGCAGGACCTCAACGCCGTCGATATCACCGAGCGCCTCGCGGGCCAGCGCCACGCGCTCATCGAGCGTAAACGTGGTGCCCACACCGTTTTTACCCTGCGACTCGGCAACAGCGACGATCACGCTGGGAAAGATGCGGCGGGCGCGGCGGATCACATCGATATGGCCAAACGTGATGGGATCAAAGGTGCCCGGGACGATCACGCGGTTGATGGTGTCACTCATGAGCATCCTCCTGAAACGTCGTGGCATCGTTGTTGTCAGCATCGGTGCCGGCGTTATCGCCCTCGCCATCGTTATCGCCGACCCAACGAAGCAGGTCGACCGAGGTAATGCCGTAGCGCTTCTCACGTACAGTCTCAAAGCCTGCCGGATGCGCGCCCGCATCGGCAGCGGCATGCTCAAACAAGGCGTAAGCGCCAGGTGCAAGTAAACCCTGCTGAGCCAGGTTCTGCAGCAGTTCCTCGACCGGCTCGGCACCAAAAGCATAGGGCGGGTCGAGCAGGACCAGATCAAAGGGGCCGCCCGGTACACGACCGCGCGAGGCACTCGCCAGCATGTCGCCCGTGACCACGCGCCAACGCGCACGGTCACGGCAGAGCGACTCGATATTCTTGGTAATGAGCCGCGCGGCGTTGCGATCGATCTCAAACGTCGTGAGCGAGCGGGCCCCACGAGAGAGCATCTCTAACCCTAAGGCACCGGAGCCGCCAAAGGCGTCCAGCACACGAACCTCGTCCAAATCGAAATCGAATGCCGACATGACCATAGATGCGCACGCCTCGCGCACGCGATCAGTCGTGGGGCGGGTGACATCGCGACCACGGGGCTCCTCGATCTTACGACCGCGCCATTCGCCGCCGATGATTCTCATCCTCCGCTGACCTCCTTAAAAATGTGTCGATATCGCATGGCAACCGCATCGCGCAGGGGGCGAGTCGCCACGGAGTCAAGAGTGCAAGCATACCGCAAGAGCTCGACCGCGTCCAAATGGGCCCATTCGATAAGGTCCTCATCGGCATCCAGGTCCACAAAGCGCAAGGTCACGCCACCGTGCTGACGGTACCCCAGGATTTCGCCCTCGTGGCGCAGACGCAGGTCCATCTGGGCGAGCGTAAAGCCATCCGAGGTCTTTTCGAGCGACTGGAGACGGTCTTGCGCCGCCGATGCGCCGCCGTTGCCCTTGGAGTGCGTCATGACCAGGCAGGTACCCGACTCGCTGCCGCGGCCCACGCGACCGCGTAGCTGGTGCAGGGCCGCCAAGCCAAAGCGCTCACCGTTCTCGATGACCATGACGGTGGCGTTGGGCACGTCGACGCCCACCTCGACCACCGTGGTCGAGACGAGCACGTCGATCTCGCCGCGCTTGAAGGCATCGATCACGCGGTCCTTCTCCCCCGCCGGCATGCGGCCGTGAAGGCGCTCGATGGTAAGTCCCGGCAGCGCCAGGCGCAGTCGTTCGAGCTCGGTTGCCGTATCGTGCAGCGGCACGGGGACCGTCACGCGGCCCTCGTCGTCGCGGGCGATACCGGGTACGTCTTCCAGCTCATCGGCCGAGTCACTCGGCTCCACGAGCGGGCAAATCACGTAGGCCTGCTGACCTTTTTCATGTGCCTCGCGGATGGCGCCATAGGCGAGGTCGCGGCTCGACTCGGTGAGCACGCGTGTCGTCACGCCAGCGCCAGGGACGGGCCGATGGCGGATGATGCTCGTGTCCAGATCGCCGTAGACCGAAAGCGCCAGCGTACGCGGGATGGGCGTTGCCGTCATAACGAGCAGGTCCGCACCGGGACCCTTTGCACGCAGGGCGTTACGCTGGCCTACGCCAAAGCGGTGCTGCTCGTCGATGACGACAAGCGACAGATGCTTGAACGCAACGTCATCCGAAAGCACCGCATGGGTGCCAAAGAGGACGTCGAGCTCGCCCGATTCCAGCTGGGCATGGATGCGCTCGCGCTCTGCGGCCGGCGTGGCGCCCGTCAGAAGCGCCCAGGACATGCCGGCCTGCGAGAGCAGAGGGCCAGTCTTATCGGCATATTGGCGCGCCAGAACGCCCGTGGGCGCCATAACGCAGGCCTGCGTGCCGCTATCGGCAGCCACTGCCAGCGCGCAGGCGGCAACGGCGGTCTTACCGGTACCGACATCGCCCAGCAGCAGGCGGTTCATCACGCGCCCGCCATCGCACATATCGCGCAGGATATCCTGGAACGCGGCCTCCTGCTCTTCGCTCAGCGAAAACGGCAGGGCTTGCTTGAGCGCGGCCAGGTGCTCGCCCGCGGTGTGGGCGTAGGGAGCGACTTCGACCAGGCCGCCGTCGTTGCGCAGGCGCAGTGCCAGCTGAAGGTAAAGGCACTCCTCATAAGCAAGGCGACGGCGAGCGATATCGCGCTCAGCCATGCTCGAGGGAAAGTGGATTGAGCGCAGCGCGCGGGCATTGCTCATCAGGCGGCGCTTGACGCGTAAGCGTGCGGGAATCGGGTCGAAGGGATTGCCGACGACCTCGAGCGCGCCGCTTACGATGCGGCGCATCCACGCCTGGCTCACGCCATCACTCACGTAATGGACCGGCAGGATGGTGCCTGCGGCACGCCCATTCTCGAGCTTTTCAAAGTGCGGCGAGGACATCTGCTTAAAGCCGTAGGCAAACTCGACCTTGCCCATCACGGCCAGGCGGTCGCCCTGCTTAAGCTGCTGGGCAATCCAGGGCTGGCGGAAAAAGGCAACCTGCAGCACGCCCGTCTCGTCAATGAGTGAGACCTCGGTCACCTGCATGCGCGGACGCGGCTGCTTTTGGACGATACGGTCGACCGTGGCGATGATGGTGCACACAGTGCCGATGGGCGCCATCTCGATGGACCACGAACGGGTAAAGTCGAGGTATCGATGAGGAATATGGAGAAGGAGGTCCCCCACCGTCCGAATTCCCAGACGGCGAAGGGCCTCCTCACGTTTACCCGAAACATATTTGAGTCGCGCGATATCCTCGTCGAGCGCATTGCTCTGGGCAAAGCGCTCCGAGACGCGCGGCACGGAGCACAGCTCGGACATGGGCAGTTGCCTACTCGATCGAGAAGATCACGGGATAGAGCGGCTGCTCGCCACGATGGGCGTCGACCTCCAGGTCGGGCTGAGCCTCCTCGATGGCGTCGACGATCTCCTGGAAGGCCTCATCGGACAGCTCCTCGCCGGCCAGAATCGTCAGCGCGTCGCCCTCCTCTTCCTCCTGCATGCGGTTGATGCAGTCGAGCGTGACCTGCTTCACGTCGGAGCCGACCACGTCGATGGAGCCGGCGATGATACCCATGACGTCACCGGAGTGAATCGGAGAACCGTCAGAGGCACTGGAGTCGCGCACGGCGCGGGTGACCTCGCCATCGCGGACCTCGCTGATGGCGTCGACCATGGCGGCGACGGCATCCTCGAGCTCGGAATCGGGCAGGACCGCGAACAGCGCGGAGAAGGCCTGCGGGACGGTCTTGGTGGGAACGACGGCGACCTTCTTGTCGGTGCAGGCTGAGGCAGCAGCCTCAGCGGCCATGCGGATGTTGCCGTTGTTGGGCAAGATGATGACCGAGGTCGCGTTGACCTGGTCCACCGCGCCCAGCAGGTCTGCAGTCGAGGGGTTCATGGTCTGGCCGCCCGACACGATCACATCGACACCCAGGGACTTGAGGATGTCGGCCTCGCCGGACCCAGCGGCAACGGCGACAAAGCCCAGGGCCTTCGCGGGCTCGGCGGCCTTCTCCTGGTCCTCGTGGATCTTGGCGGTACGGTCGTGGGCCTCCATCTCCATGTTGTGGATAAAGACCTCATAGATCTGACCGAGCTGCAGCATGTGCTCGAGCACCAGGTTGGGGGTGTTGGAGTGCACATGGATCTTGTAGTCGGGATAGGCGCCCACGAGTAGCTCACAGTCGCCCATGGAACCCAGGAACTTAAGGCACTCGTCCTCGTCAAACGGGGCGTCGGCCTTAAACAGGAACTCGTTGCAGTAGCGGAACTCCGAGCCCTCCCAGTCGTCGTTGGCCTCGATCTCAACGCGACCGAGGGCCGCGTCGCGAGCAGAGCCAGCGGAATCAAACGTGGCGGAGAAATCCTCGACAACGGTGCTGCGGCCAAGAGCAGCGGCAACAAAGTTCTCTAGGAAGATGGCAAAGCCGAAGGCACCGGAGTCGACCACGCCGTTCTCTTTGAGGACGGGCAGCAGGTCGGGCGTGCGGGCGACGGACTGATACGCCTCGACGACGATGGCGTCGAGCGCGTCCTCGGCCGAGAACTTCTTCTTTTCGCACTCGTCGGCCTTGGTCGAGACATCGCGCAGCACCGTAAGGATCGTGCCCTCGATGGGCTTGCGGACGGCCTGGAAGGCGACCTTGACGGCGCGACGGAAGGCGAAGGCGATGTTGGCGGACGTGATAGGCTCATCGGCAGAGACGAGACCCTCGGCCACACCGCGCAGGATCTGCGAGGTGATGACGCCGGAGTTGCCGCGGGCACCCATCAGGGAGCCGTGGGTGATGGCGCCGGCGATGGCCTCCATATCGGCATCGGCGGGAAGGGCGGAAAGCTCCTTGGTCACCGAGGCGAGCGTGAGCGACATGTTGGTGCCGGTATCGCCGTCGGGTACGGGGAAGACGTTGAGCTTGTTGATCTCCTCGGCCTTGTCGGAAACGGCAGCCGCAGCGATCGGAAAACAGGTGCGAATGGTCTTTGCAATCATGGGTATTTGAATCTCCGTTATCGGATGCTAGTTCAGACGGCTCTTGAGCGCGTCGATGTGGATGCCGATCTTAAGGCTGGTGGGATCGATCTGGGCGATCTCCTGCAGGGTGAAGGCAACGGAGCTCGAAAGATTGTGGCAGACGGACTTCATGTTGACGCCGTTCTCGAGCACGACGTGAAGATCGACCGTAAGGCCGTTCTCGTCGGCGGAGACAAGCACGCCCTTGCGGAGGCGCTGACCGGCAAGCAGGCGCACGCTCTCGGCGCCCTGGAGCTGCTCGGCCATACCGACGACGCCATAGCACGTCATCGCAGCATAACCGGCAATATCGGCAATAACGTCGTTCGAGACGCTCAGGCTGCCGTTAATGGTCTCAGACACAAGAATCTCCTTATCTGGTGCTCGCGGCACCATCTCGTGGGAGCAATCATTGCATTATTCTACAACGAGCGCGCCATGTTGAGGTGGTGGGTCGCGGGAATACATCCTCGACACGAAATGTTGATACGGTAACGTTCGCGCCAGGCGATCGAGGCATGAAAAAACCCGCCGCATAAGCGACGGGTTTTACAACCTGGCTCCCCGGGTAGGACTCGAACCTACAACAGCGCGGTTAACAGCCGCGTGCTCTACCATTGAGCTACCGAGGAATTTAAAAGCCCAGCAGAATGGGCTGAGAAATTCTGGCTCCCCGGGTAGGACTCGAACCTACAACAGCGCGGTTAACAGCCGCGTGCTCTACCATTGAGCTACCGAGGAATAGGTACGTGCTCTCAAGCAACGAAGTTTATTATACGGACGAATCAGCTCAGGGCAAGAACTTTTTTGAGAATTTTTCCGACCTAGTCATTGGAGACGTCCCCAACTGCCACCCAACTGCCAAGCAATGGAGATGCCGCAGGTAGAGGACGGACAGCGAGCGACGTCCAGAGCGAACAAGTTGGCATGAAAAAGGCAAGGCATAGACCTTCTGGTCATGCCTTGCCTTTTGAATGACAAATTGTCGCTCTGGGCGGCGCGCAGCGTCGACTGGTCCGCCGTTCGGTAGAACGGCGGAACCCTAAGACTCGATGTAGTCCTTCAGCTTGCTGGAACGGCTGGGGTGACGAAGCTTGGCCAGGGTCTTGGACTCGATCTGGCGGATGCGCTCACGCGTAACGCCAAACTCACGGCCGACTTCCTCGAGCGTACGGGGATGTCCGTCGACAAGGCCAAAGCGCAGCTCGATAACCTTGCGCTCACGATCGGCAAGCGAGTCGAGCACCTGGGTGAGCTGCTCCTGCAGCATGGAGAAGCTGGCGGCATCGGGCGGAACGATAGCCTGGGAGTCCTCGATAAAGTCGCCCAGCTGGGAATCCTCTTCCTCGCCGATAGGGGTCTCGAGCGACACGGGCTCCTGCGAAATCTTCTGGATCTCGCGGACGCGGTCGGCGCTCATGTCCATCTCGGCACCGATCTCCTCGGGGGTCGGGTCGCGACCCAGGTCCTGGAGAAGCTGGCGCTGCACGCGGACGAGCTTGTTGATGGTCTCGACCATGTGCACGGGAATACGGATGGTACGGGCCTGGTCGGCGATAGCACGCGTGATGGCCTGACGGATCCACCACGTGGCGTAGGTGGAGAACTTAAAGCCCTTCTGGTAGTCGAACTTCTCGACGGCGCGGATCAGACCGAGGTTGCCCTCCTGGATCAGGTCCAGGAACAGCATGCCGCGACCGACATAGCGCTTGGCGATGGAGACGACCAGGCGCAGGTTGGCGCTGATGAGCGCCTGCTTGGCCTCGAGGCCGACGTTCTCGATACGAGTCAGGCGACGCATCTCGGAGCGGGTGAGCTCGATCTCGCCCGCCTCGGCGGCCTCGAGCTTCTCGGTGGCATCGAGACCGGCCTCGATCTTCATGGCCAGATCGACCTCTTCGGAGGCGGTCAGCAGGTCGACCTTACCGATCTCCTTAAGGTACATACGAACCGGGTCGCCGGTCAGCATCACCGTGGAGGCATCGATGCCGCGCACGCGCGAACGCGAACGGGACGTGCGCACGGTGCGCTTCTTCTTGCTCTTGGAAGAACCCATCTCGGCGTCGGCCTGACGGGCCATCTTAAGCTCATGATCGTCGAGCGAGCCGGAATCGTGCTCGTCGTCATCGAAATCGTCGGTATCGCTATCGTTATCGTCATCGTCGACGTCCATGGGGGCGTCGTCGTTTCCACTCGCGGAGATAATCTGGATGCCGCTGTTGCGCAGCGCGGAATACACCGCGTTGAGCTGCTCGTCAGACACATCGATATCCTTCAGGGCGACCTGAATCTCGTCCTCGGTTACCGAAGTCCTGTTTGAGCCGTTGCCCATGAGCTTTGCAACGTAGGATTCCAGCCCAGTACCCGTGCTCTCACTCTTTTTTGGCACAGATTCTCCCTTCATAGTCCACAGGACTCATTACTTTAGCACACACATTGACGTCTATACCCAAAATTCAGACTGGATATAGGCGCGAATACGCTGGTTGACCACAACATCTAGACCTGGTCGGCACCCGCCGTCTCCAAACCGATCAAACGGAACGGATCGGCCACACCGCCAATCGACTTTTGGAGCTCACGTTGACGCTGAGAATCTTGCATCGCTTGCATCGTCAGCACACGGCGCGCCTCATCGTCGAGCGACCGATCCTGACGTAGCTTGGCCTGTGCGGCGCGCATGCGGCGCTTGATGGTGTAGAGCTCGAGGGTATCGAGCATAAACACGATGTTCGTCTCGGTGGGGTGCTTGCTCGTCGACGAAATGCGCCCGGCGCTGACAAGCGACGCTGCCTCGGGGCACACCGCGCGTGCCGCATCCATGCACGCCGTGGGGTCGGTGCCCGGCGGCGTCGCGAGCACGGCCCACGCGATGGACTCGTGGCGCGGGTCCACCCACTCGATAGAGCAGATGCGGTCGGCATACGTGCGGAACAGGTCGGGGTAGCTCGTGAGCATCGTCAGCAGCTCACGCTCCCCCGCCAAAGACTTTCGCTCCAGGTCGGTCAACACGATCGGCATCGTCGGCGCCGCGGACGCGTCCGTTGCATCGGCAACCGGCGAAGTGCCATCCATGCCAACCGGCACATCGATCGGCGGCATATCGTCGACGACCTCGACCGGCGCGGCCCCGTAAGCCTCGAGCGGCACATAGTCGTACGGCTCTTCCTCGACCGGCGTGGACACCGGAGGCGTCGCCCCCGACGCCCAGGCGCCGCGAGACGTCCCCTGCGAACCAGACGCCCGACCGCCCGCGCTGCCCGCGCGCTCGGCCTGCGCCCGCTGGCGCTCGTAATTCTGCTCGCGACGACGCTCGGCATCCTCGCGCTTGGCAACATCGCGAAACACGCGGCCCGAGCTCGAACGCACCGTGTCCAAGTCCAACCCCAGCAGGTCGGCAATCTGGATAAAGTACGTATCGATCATGTAGCTATCGCGCAGCGGATAGATGAGCGTCAGCGCATCCTCAAGCGCTTTGGCACGACCGCCCGGCGTGGTAATGTCGCTCGACTCCTGCAGTGAGCGGTACACAAAGTCCATGAGGGGTTCGGCGGCGTCGATACGTGCCTGCAGTGCCTCGCCGCCATGCGCCGTGATGAACTCCATGGGGTCGTTGCCGTCGGGAAGCACCACGCAGCGCAGGTCCATCGAATCCTGCTCGATAAACTGAATCGCGCGGCGCGCGGCCTTTTGACCGGCGGCGTCGCCATCGAACATATATACGATGCGCTTGGCAAAGCGGGTGAGTGTCTTTACGTGATGTTCCGTCAGCGCCGTGCCCAGCGTGGCGACGACGTTTTTAATCCCCGCCTCCCAGCAGGCGATGCAGTCGGTATATCCCTCCACCACGATGGCGGTATCCTGCGCGACGATAAACTCCTTGGCCCAATTAAAGCCGTAGAGGTTTCGCTTTTTATGAAACACGCTCGTCTCGGCGGTGTTGAGATACTTAGGCTGGCCGTCGCCCATAATGCGACCGCCAAAGGCAATGTTGTGACCCTGCTCGTCAAAGATGGGGAACATCACGCGGTCGTAAAAGCGGTCGGCAAGCTGCCCGCGCCCGCGACTCACGGCAACGTTGGCGTCGATCATCTCCTGCGGGGTAAAACCCGCCTGGGACAGGTGCGACACCAGCGCGTTACGGCCCGGTGCAAAGCCCAGGCAGTAGCGGCGGCAGACGTCGCCGCCCATGCCGCGGCTGGCAAAGTACTCGCGCGGACGGCCGTCCTTACCGCGCATGAGCATGGTGTGGTAGAACTGGGCGGTCTCGGCGCACAGATCGTAGATGCGGGCACGCTTGGTGCCGCGCTCGCGGCGATCTCCGGTGTCATGCAGCTCAATACCCGCGCGATCGGCCAAGTAACGGATTGACTCGGGAAAGCTCAGGTTCTCGCGCTTCATGATATACGTGAAAACGTCGCCACCCTCGCCGCAACCAAAGCAATGCCACACCTGCGTGGCGGGGATAATGTGGAAGGACGGCGTCTTCTCGCCATGGAAGGGGCAGCATCCCCAAAACTCATGGCCGCGAGGCTTGAGCTCGACCGTTTCCTGCACGATGGCAACCAGGTCAGACGCAGCGCGTACCTGGTCTTTTTCCTCATCGCTAATCACGGATGCTCACCCCCTGATCGCCCAAGTTGTGACGAATATCCTCGATATTACCCTCGACGGTCGCGATCAACTCATCCAGCGAATCGAACACACGCGAGGGACGCAGCCAGCGCGTAAACGCCAGCGAAACGGAAGCGCCGTACAGGTCGCCCGTATAACCAATTAAATTAGCCTCGAGATGCGCAGATGCCGCATCGTCAGCATACGTTGGCGGCAGGCCGACGTTCACAGCAGCGGGCCACGCGGTGTCATCGACCAGCACCAGACCCTCATACACGCCATCGGCTGGCACCTGAATGCCGTCGGGAACCTGCAAGTTTGCCGTGGGAAAGCCCATGCCAGAACCCTCGTGACGGCCGCGAATAACACCGCCACGCACCATATACGGACGGCCGAGTAACCCAGCAGCAAGCTCCACATGGCCCTGTCCCAGCTCATGACGAATGCGGGTGGCGCAAATGGCCTCACCGCCCTCGCAAAGCAGGTCGTGACCATACACGTCAACGCCGTGCTCGGAACCCCAGGAGCGCATCTCGGCAACACCAGAAGCACCGCCACGACCCAGCCTAAAGTCACTGCCAACGCGAATCGATCGAATGTCGACCAGACGCGACACCAGCGAGAGAAAATCAACATGGTCAAGCGCCGCAACCTCAGGCGTAAAGGGAACGGCCACCACCGCATCGACCCCAGTTTGAGCCAGGGCATGCAGACGGTCGGCCGTCGTCATCAATTTTTGAGCGGGCGAAGGGCTCACCACGACGTCCGGGTCGGGATCGAAGGTAACTACGACCGCCTTGCAGCCATGGGCACGGGCATCACGGACAAGCGCCGCAATGAGCTCCTGGTGTCCACGGTGAACGCCGTCGAACACGCCGATGGCAATCGATGCGGCACCCAGGTGCTCACACTTATCAAACACATCGGCAGTAACGATGCGAGCCTCGTCCGACTCGCCCGCGAAAAAGATACGCGCGAGCTCGCGAACGGACAACATCATCGAACACCGCCGATTGCCTGCGGAAACACGTGCTCCATGACAAAGCGGCCGCCCTCAATGCGGGCGAGCGCCTTGAGTCCCCCATCGAGCACCAACGCAAACGGCGCCTTCGAGGCATCGAAATCGGCAAGCGCACGCTCAACGGGAATGCGTCGGCCGCAGAGCAGGTCGTCGGCAAGATTGCCCGGCAAGTCAACACGTGTGGCGCCCAGGGCCGCAATGGGATCCAGGGCAAAGCCAGCCGCGGACTCGGGAGAAAGCTCCTCGACCGCATGACAAGCGCCAATGGAAACAACACCGGAGGCCGTGCGGCGCAGCGCGGAAATGCGCGCGGCGCTCTCGCAGGCGCGGCCCAAGTCGCGAGCGAGCGCACGGATATAGGTGCCCTTGCTTACCGAAAACGCCACGGTCCACACACACGTATCACCCTCGCCGCCCACGGCGATCAGGTCGGCGGCATAGACCTCGACGGGGCGCGGAGGTAGGTCCACCGCATTGCCCTCGCGAGCAGACTTGTAGGCGCGAACGCCATTGACCGAGATAGCCGAAAACGCCGGCGGCACCTGCATCTGCGGACCCAGCATGGCGGCCAAGCGCTCACGCGCATAGGCAGGATCGCGGAGCTCGTCGGCAACAGCCACCGTGCGGACCGCCTCGCCCTCCGCATCATCGGTATTGGTCTCGGAGCCAAACGAAATGTCGGCGACGTAGTTTTTCGTATTGAGCGTGAGCATACCCAGCAAACGGGTGGCCTGACCCACGCCCACAACCATGACACCCGATGCCATGGGGTCGAGCGTACCGGCATGGCCGACGCGCCGCTCATGGAGAGCTCGTCGGCATTGCGAGACCACGTCATGGGACGTGCAGCCCACCGGCTTATCGACGGCGAGCAGCATATTCAATTGAGAAGGCGTACGACGAGCCATGTACCATCCAATAAGTTAGAGCTCGACGGTCACCGAAGCGGGATCCTCCCCCACCAGCTCGGCCAGCATGGGAAGTGCCACGGCGAGCGTCTCGCGAATCGTTCCGTTGTTGGTAAAACCGGCGGCGGCATGATGCCCGCCACCGCCAAAGTTGGCAGCGATCTCGGACACATCGAGGTCACCCTTGGAGCGCAGGTTGCCGCGCACCTTGGTATCGCCGTCAATGCCCTTTAAGAAAAGACAGACCTCGACGCCCATCACCGAACGTACCACATCGACCAGACCGTCACATTCATCCGAGGTGACGCCGCAGGCCTCAAGGTCGCTCTGGAAGGCATAGCTATACGCCACGCGCCCGTGCGCGACCGTCTTAATACGGCCCATGACAATGGACTTGAGGTGCAAAAACTCGACGCGCATGCTCTGATAGACCTCGAGAGCAACACGAGCCGGATCGGCACCATGTGCTACCAGGCGCGAAGCAGCGTGGAACGCGGCAGCATCGGCGTTCTGGTACTGAAAACGACCGGTGTCGGTCACCAAGCCGCACAGCAAGCAAGTCGCAACGCCATCACGGGCGACGATGCCGCAATTATCCAAGAAACGGTCGATGATCATGGCGCAGGCCGCGGCATCGACACGCCTCAGGCTCAGCTCGGTAAACTCCTCGCGCGCCGGATGGTGGTCGAAGCACACCACATGCTTGGAGCGGCGAAGTACCTCGGCCGAGTTGTTGAGGCGCTCGACGACCGGCACATCCACCGAGATAAACAGGTCCGGATTGCCGGTGTACGCAGATGCGGGCACCAAGCGATCGGCGCCCTCCATAAAGCGGTAGATGCGCGGCACCGGGTCATCGTCTGCCAGCAGCAGCGCAATGTCCTTGTTGGGGAAAAACTTCATAAGCGATAAGCCAAGGCCCAGCACGGAGCCCAGGGCGTCACCATCGGGAGACGTATGTCCCGAAATCGCAATGGAGGACGCACCCTCGATGAGCTCGAGGATGCGTCGCGTAATATCTGCAGACTCGCCAGCGGCGAGATCAGCGGAATTAGTCATCTAAAGCTGCCTCCTGGGCGGCATCCGCTATGGGGTAGCCGTCCTCGTCCTTTTCGATCGCCAGCGTGGCCGGAACGTTTTCCAGCGCACGCGTGATGCGCTCGGCCTCATCGGTCGAGCGATCGATGCGAAAATCGAGCTCGGGCGTGACACGCCAATCGAGCGAGCGGGCCAGCAGGCTGCGAATGCGGCCCTTGGCGCTGGCGAGCGCCTCCATGACCTCGTCGTAGCGGCTCGCATCGCACGACACGTACACGCGCGCGAACGAACGGTCCACCGCGACCTCGACCGCAGTCAGGGTGACCAGGTCGAGGCGCGGATCGGAAACCTCAAAGAGCAGGATATAACCGAGCTTCTCGCGAAGCTGCTCGCCCAGTCGGCGGGTTGCCTGCGTTTGCTTCATAGCGCTACCCCCTACTCGGTACGGGCAACCTGGTCGATGCGGTAACCCTCGATCTGATCGCCGGGCTTGATGTCCTGGAAGTTCTCCAGGCCAATGCCGCCCTCGGAACCGCTCTTAAGGCTCTTGGCCTCATCCTTGTAGTGGCGCATCGAGGCGATCTTGCCGTTGAAGACCACGATGCCGTCGCGCACCAGGCGCACGGAATCGGTCGCGGCGATCTCGCCCTCTTCGACGCGGACACCGGCGGCGATACCGACCTTGGGCACCTTGAAGGTGTCCAGAACGGTCGCGGAACCCGTGGAGACCTCGACCTCGGTGGGCTTGAGCATACCGATGCGGGCAGCGTCGAGGTCCTCGAGGCACTTGTAGATGACGTCGTAGCAACGGATCTCAACGCCCTCGCGCTCGGCGGCGGAGCGGGCCTTGCCGTCGGGACGGACGCCAAAGCCGATGATGATGGCGTTGGAGGCGTCGGCCAGGACGACGTCGGTCTCGTTAATGGCGCCAACGGCGGAGTGGATCGTGTTGATGCGCACCTCGGACTGGTCCATCTTGTCGAGGGAGTCCTGAAGGGCCTCGATGGAGCCCTGGACGTCGGCCTTGATGATCAAGTTGAGCTCCTTGACCTCGGCGTCGGCGATGGTCTCGAAGAGGTTCTCGAGCGTCACGTGCTTCACGCGGCTCTGCTCCTCGATACGGGCCTTGAGCGAACGCTCGTCGGCCAGCGCACGTGCCTCGCGCTCGTCCTCGAACACGCGGAACTCATCGCCGGCGTTGGGGACGGACTGCAGGCCCAGGATCTCGACGGCGTCAGAGGGACCGGCCTCGGTGACGGCGTTGCCCTTGGGGTCGAGCATGGCACGGACGCGGCCATAGGTGAGGCCGGCGACCAGCGTGTCGCCCACGCGCAGGGTGCCGCGGGTCACGAGCACAGTGGCAACCGAGCCGCGGCCCTTGTCGAGCTTAGCCTCGAGGACGTTGCCCGAAGCGAACGTATCGGGGTTGGCCTTGAGCTCGAGAACGTCGGCCTGGAGTAGGACGGTCTCGAGCAGGTCGTCGATACCGATCTTCTGCTTGGCCGAAATGTTGACGAACATGTTCTGTCCGCCCCACTCCTCGGGGATGATGCCGTACTCGGTGAGCTCCTGGCGCACGCGGTCGGGGTTGGCGCCCGGCTTATCGATCTTGTTGACAGCGACGACGATGGGAACGCCGGCGGCCTTGGCGTGGTTGATCGACTCGATGGTCTGGGGCATGACGCCGTCGTCGGCAGCCACGATCAGGATGACGATATCGGTCACCTTGGCGCCGCGGGCACGCATGGCCGTAAAGGTCGCGTGACCAGGGGTATCGATGAAGGTGATCTTGCGGTCGTTGATCATGACCTGCGAAGCGCCGATGGCCTGCGTAATGCCGCCCGCCTCGCCGGCAGCGACGCCGGTGTGACGGATGGCGTCGAGCAGCGAAGTCTTGCCGTGGTCGACGTGGCCCATGACGGTGACGACCGGGGCGCGCGGCTTAAGGTCGGCGGGATCGTCGTAGAACGAGAAGGTGTTCTCCTCCTCGGGGGTGATGATCTTGATCTGGCGGCCCAGGTCGTCGGCAACGAGCTCGACGAGGTCATCGGACATGGACTGCGTCATGGTAAGCGGCGTGCCCAGCAGGAACAGGCGCTTGATGATGTCGTTGGCCGGAACGTCGAGCGCCTCGGCGAGCTCCTGGACGGTAACGCCCTGGGAGACCTTGATGGCGTCGAGGTCCTCGGGGTTCACGCCCTGGGCCAGCGCCTCCTCAATCTTGCGCTCTTCCTGAGCCTTTGCGGCCTCGCGCTCGCGCTTCTCCTTGCGCTTTTTGCGGCGACCAGTGGACTCGCGAGAGGCCTCCTCGACGGCGGCACGAGCCTCCTCAAGCACCTTCTCGCGGCTGTACTCCTCGGCCTCGCGAGCCATGCGGCTGTAGTGGTCCTCTTCGTTGTTGTGACCGCCCTTGCGCTTCTTGCCCTTGCCCTGCTTGTCAGGGTTGGGGAAGTCCATGCCGGCAGCGACGTTGTTGCTGGCGTTGGTGCGATGGCTGTGGGGACGGCTTTCGGAGGCGTTGCGCTCGGAGTTGTTGTCGGAGGCGTTGCGATCGTTGCGACGGCCAGCGCGACGGTCGTTGTTACCGCCACGACGGTTGCCGCGCTCGGCAGCGCGCTCGGCCTTGGCCTTCTCCTCGGCGTCCTTCTTCTCCTTGAGGACGGTCTCCTGTGCGGCAATCTGGTCGAGCAGCGAACGGAAACGCGAACCGGAGTCGGAAGCGGGAACGGCGCGGCGCTGGGCCTCGCGAGCAGCCTCCTCCTTCTCGCGGGCAAGGCGCTCCTGCTCGGCCTTCTTCTTAGCCTCGGCCTCGGCGCGGGCGGCCTCCTCGGCAGCCTGGGCGGCGGCGAACTGACGGCGCTCCTCCTCGCGAGCCTTCTCGGCAGCGATGCGCTCGCGCTCCGCCTCGGCAGCGCGTGCTGCCTCCTCGGCGGCAGCGGCCTGCTCCTCGGCCAGCTTGGCGGCCTCGACTTCCTGGGCGCGGGCCTCGATCACCGAAGCGAGCTGCTTGCGGACCATAGCGACGTAGGCGTCCTCCAGGGCGGAGGAAGCGGACTTAGCGGGAATCTTCATTTCGGCGAGATGACCCATCAGTTCCTTGGAGGTCATGCCGAACTCTTTGGCCAGGGTGGACACACGGACTTTTGCCATATGACTTCACCTACCCTTTCTGGCACCTTGGGTGCCTAGAGACTGAACGAGCGTGGGATATGCGCCGGGACCCGCCCGGCGCGACCGCGCGCTAGATCAGGTCCTCCGCATCATCGAAGGCGTCGGTGTCGTGAACACCGCAGAAACGGGAGCCGGGACGGGCCTGGTTGCGGCACTGGATGCCGTCCTCGGACACGAACTCGCAGCGACGGACGTCCTCGTCTTCCTCGTCGCCGATCAGATCGGCGGCGGGCTCCTCGTGAACGGGAACGTTCTTGAGGATGTCGGCGGCAAGGGTCTCGGACTTAATGTCGATGTGCCAGCCGGTCAGGCGCGCGGCGAGACGGGCGTTCTGGCCCTCCTTGCCGATGGCGAGGGACAGCTGGTCGTCGGGCACGATAACGCCGGCGTAGGCCTTCTCCTCGTCGATAAGGACGCGAGTGACCTTGGCGGGCGACAGGGCGTTGGCGACATAGACGGCCGGATCGGCATCCCACAGGATGACGTCGACGCGCTCGCCACGGAGCTCACCCACGACGGCGCGAACACGGCTGCCCTTGGGGCCGACGCAGGCGCCAACCGGATCCAGACGATCGTCGAGCGAGTGGACGGCGACCTTGGAGCGCTGGCCGGGCTCGCGGGCGATCGACTTGATCTGGACGGTGCCCTCATAGATCTCGGGCACCTCCTGCTCAAACAGACGACGCATGAGCTCAGGATGGGTACGGGAAATGACAATCGGCGGACGGCTGTGCTCGCCACGGACCGGCTGCAGGTTGGAGTTGGGGTCGCGAACGTCAATGATCACGGCCTTGATGTGCTGGTTGTGCAGGTAGCGCTCGCCCATCGGACGCTCGTTGCGCTCGTTCTCGTAACGACGCTGGTCGAAGTGCGGAAGCTCGGCCTCGACGCCCTCGCGAATCTTGACGATCGTAAAGTCGGGAGTGGACTGCAGCACGGTACCGCTGATGAGGTCACCGATACGGCCGGAGAACTCCTCGTAGATCTGCTCGCGAGCGGAGTTGCGCACGATGGCGTTGATCTCGGCCTTGGCGTGCTGAGCGGCGATACGGCTCGTGTTCTTGGGAGTGACGTCGATTTCCTCGAACTCGGTGAAGTTGCCCTCCTCGTCCATGGAATCGTCGATCGGCTCCAGACGGTAGACGTAGATCTTGCCGGTGGTGCGGTCGATGGTCACCTTGGCGCCCCACTCAAGATGCAGGATCTCGGCATAGCTCTTGGCGAGCGACTGCTCCAGGCGGTCGATCAGGTAGAGCTGGTCGATGTGCTTCTCCTGGCAAAGCTCCATCAGGGCGGACATCATGTCGGATGCTGCCATCTTACTTTCCTTCCTTCGCGGGCTTGAAGTCATAGGTGGGCTTCAACTTGCACTTTTTAACATCAGAGAAATCGAGGGTGACGGACTCGCCATCCTCGAGCTCGAGGGTCACGTTCGTCTCGGTGGCGGCGGCAATCTTACCGGCGTACTTGCGACGTCCCTCGGTGGCGGTGGAGGTGAGCTCGCAGTTCTCGCCCACAAAGCGGGCAAAGTCACGCGGGCGGCGCAGCGGGCGCGCCATGCCCGGGCTCGACACCTCGAGCGTATAGCTCGAAGAGATGGGGTCGAGCTCCTCGATCACATCGCCGACCCATTTGGTATTGGCCGTGACGTCATTGAGCGACAGGCTCTGACCCTCGGCACCCTCGATACGCACACGCACGCAGGGGGCCTTGGTGGCACCCACGAGCTCAACATCGACGATGTCGACATCGTGCTGGGGAGCAACGGCCTCGAGCGCGTCGATGATCGCCTGCTCGGTCTTGGTCTTGACCATTGCGGCACCTCCATCCATACAAAAAAGAAGCGGGGCCGAAACCCCACTTCTTTCAATTACAACTTCATTTGCAAGCAAACTATACCAATACCTGCGCAAACGTGCAACCACAACACAAACCCGCAGGTCAGCGTGAGCACAGGTTCTCCACAAGAAATGGATAATTGGGTGTTGTCGCAAGTATCCATAACCAAAAAGAGGGGCGACTCCCTGCGAAATCGTCCCTCGCTTTTACATGTCAGCAATGCACGCAGCGCTTACTTGACCACCAGGTTAACCAGCTTGCCAGGCACGCAGATGGCCTTGACGACCGTCTTGCCCTCGGTCCACTTGGCGACAGCGGCCTCCGCGGCAGCCTGCATCTCCTCGTTGGAGGCGTCGCGAGCCACGTCGATGCGGCCGCGGACCTTGCCGAGCACCTGTACGACGATCTGCACCGTGTCCTCGATGGACTCGGCCAGGTCGAACTCGGGCCAGGCGGCGGTGTAGGCATTGCCCTCGCAGCCGAGTGCCTCGTGCCACAGTTCGTCGGCCCAGAACGGGCAGATGGGGGCAAGGACGCTTACAATGTCCTTGGCCACGCCGTAGCACAGGGCCTTGTCGCGGTCAGCGCCCTCAGTAGCGTTGAGGTAGGCGCTCGCGGCGTTGACGAGCTCCATGACGGCCGAGATCGCGGTGTTGAACTGGCCGCGGTCGAAGTCCTCGGTGCACTTGGCGATGGTGCGATGACGCTCGCGATAAAGCTTCATCGCGGTCTCGTCGAGCGCGGACTTGTCAAAGGCCACATTGGTGTCGCCGGACTGGACGAGCTGCCACACGATACGCCAGGCGCGCTTAATGAAGCGGTTAGCGCCCTCGACGGCCTTGGGATCCCAGTCGAAGTCCTTCTCGGGCGGGGCGATAAACAGGATCGCCAGACGCATGGTGTCGGCGCCGTAGGGCTCGATGACCGAGCTCGGGGGCACGACATTGCCCTTGGACTTGGACATGGTGTCGCCGTTCTCGTCCTTGACCATGCCCTGGCACAGCAGGTTGGTGAAGGGCTCGTCAACGCTCAGCAGGCCCAGGTCGCGCAGCGCCTTGGTAAAGAAGCGGCTGTAGAGCAGGTGCAAAATGGCGTGCTCAATGCCACCGATATAGTTATCGACGGGCATCCAACGGTCTGCCGTCTCGCGGGAGAAGGGCAGCTCGGTGTTGTGCGGGTCGGTATAGCGCAGGTAATACCAGCTAGAGCAGGTGAAGGTGTCCATGGTATCGGTCTCGCGCTTAGCCGGGCGACCGCACACCGGGCAGGTGGTCTCGTAGAACTCCTTGCACTCGGCGAGGGTCTCGCCGGCACCCAGGTCCAGGTTCTCGGGCAGCGTCACCGGCAGCTGGTCCTCGGGCACGGGCACGATGCCGCAGTGCTCGCAGCGAATGGCCGGGATGGGGTTGCCCCAGTAGCGCTGACGGCTGATGAGCCAGTCGCGCAGACGGAACTCAACCTTGCGACGGCCGCAGCCCATGGCCTCGAGGTCGGCCACGATCGCAGCCTCGCCCTCGGAGTGCTTACCGCCGCGCATGCCGGTGTACTTGCCGGACTGGACGAGCGTGCCCTCGGCAGCGTGGGCGCAATCCCAGTCGACGTTCTCGGCATGGAAGGTATCGATGGTCTCGCCGCTGGCCTCGACGGCAGCGCGGTCGTCATCGTCCAAGATGATAGGCACGATCGGCAGGTCATACTTGCGGGCAAACTCAAAGTCGCGCTGGTCTCCACAGGGAACGGCCATGACGGCGCCGGTGCCGTAGTCGGCAACGACATAATCGGCAACCCACACGGGGACCTTCTCGCCGTTGACGGGGTTCACCACGTAGCGGCCGGTAAAGGCACCGTGCTTCTCGAGGGTTCCCTGGGCACGCTCGACGGCAGAGATATGCTTGGAGTCCTCGACGATCTTGGTCACGGCCTCCTCGTACTCCGTGCCCTCGACGAGCTCGTGCAGACGGGCGTACTCGGGAGCCAGGACAAAGAAGGAAACGCCAAAGAGCGTATCGGCACGCGTGGTGAAGACGGTGATCTTGCCCTCGTCGCCCTCGATGGGCTCGCCATCCTGGTCGCACAGGGTAAAGTCGACCTCGGCGCCCTCGGATCGGCCGATCCAGTTGGCCTGCATCTGCTTAACGCGCTCGGGCCAGCCGGGGAGCTTCTCCAGATCGTCGAGCAGCTCCTGGGAGTACTCGGTAATCTTGAAGTACCACTGCTCCAGGTCGCGCTTCTCGGGCTCAGTACCGCAGCGCCAGCACTTACCCTCGGTGACCTGCTCGTTGGCCAGAACGGTCTTGCAGTTAGGGCACCAGTTGACCGGGTTCTTCTTGCGGTAGACCAGGCCCTTTTCCCACAGCTTCTCAAAGATCCACTGACCCCAGCGATAGTAGTCGGGGCTGCAGGTCTTGACCATGCGATCCAGATCGTAGGAGAAGCCCATGCGCTTCATCGTGGAAAGCGCCTGATCCATGTTCTTATACGTCCAGGCGGCAGCCTGCGTGTTGTGCTTGATGGCGGCGTTCTCGGCGGGCAGGCCAAAGGCATCAAAGCCGATGGGATGCAGCACGTCGTAGCCGCGCATGCGGGCCTGACGGGCCATGGCATCGCCGATGGTATAGTTGCGCGCGTGGCCCATGTGCAGGTCGCCCGACGGATACGGGAACATCTCGAGCACGTACTTCTTGGGCTTGCTGTCGTCGGTGTCGACGGCAAAGAGGTTGGAGTCCTCCCAGGCCTTCATCCACCTAGACTCAATAGCCTGCGCGTCGTAGGCAGGGATCTCGTCTTTATGATCTGTGCAATCGCACATATCAGCTCCTTTGTTATCTCGGTTGGGGCGGGGCGTTCTTACCTTTACTCGCTGCTGCGGACAGTCCTGCGCAAGACGAAGAGCACATTTAGTGCTCTTCTTTGCGTGCGGAACTTGCAGTGAGCAAAGGTAAGAACGCCCCGCCACATCGTTAACTCGCATGATGATAGCAAATCACAAAAAACAAGGTGCCTGTGACTTTAAACATAACAAGCTATCGAATACTCCAAGTTAGCTGGTTCGAATTTTTATATCTCGAATACGGGAACCCTTTGAACAACTCTTTATTGTTGTCCTTGGACTTAGAGATGTCTTTTAGAATTGCCCTGCCTATAGCCTCTCCCAAAGCAATGGGAACAGCGTTGCCGATTTGCCTATAAATATCGCTAATATCACCTCGGAAAATCCAATCTTCAGGAAAGCCCTGAATGGCACGATATTCCTCAATTGAAAGAGGGCGATCTTCTGTGGGATGGCACAAATCAGTAGCAGGCATTGTCGGGCTTGTAACCAACGTTGGAGAAGGACGATCATTCCATATTCTTCTATAGAAGCCCGTTTTACCACCTCCAAGTCGATACGCCTTTCCCATAGCCGCTTCCTGAATGTCCTCGGGTAAATTCTTCCAATACTCACCTTCTTTAAGTAAATGAAAATACTTAAGCCTTTTTTCCGGAAACTGGACGTAATGTTGTTCGTCTTTTAATCCCGCGACGGCATCTGAAAAAGTTTTCCAAGTATCAAGTTGCCACTTGGGGTCATTGGAATTGGTAGGAGTCAGCCAGTCGCAGATTGAGCCGTCTCGTTTAGCAATCAAGACAACCCTCTCCCTTATTTGAGGCGCACCAAAGTTCGCAGCATTATACAAATTGAAGCTCACGCCGTAGCCCATTGATTCAAGTTTATTGAGAACCGTTTTCATAGCGCCGCCGTGTACGGGCTCTCCGCCAGCTTCCAAAGGATATGCCGTAGACAAGAGCCCCCTGACATTTTCAATTACCAAATACTTAGGTCGAAGATGGTCAGCAAGATCGAGATACTTTAGGAATACGTTGCCCCTAACGTCATCGAAGGCGCGACGCGCTCCAGCCGTAGAAAATGCCTGACAAGGAGGCCCGCCAAACATAACATCTATACCCCTTTTCGGGCTAATGCCCGAATAATCAAATACCCGATCGGGAGTAACCTTATTAATATCTCCTAACAAACCAACATTAGGCCGATTGGACGCAATAGTCATTCGGCACTTCGTGTCATTTTCACAGAAAAGACTGGACGAAATACCGGCCCTCTCCATTCCATAATCCAAGCCAAGCGCCCCAGAAAAAAAAGAAACCGCAGTTAATGCCGAATCAACTACTTCAGTAGCGCGATGGTCTGCGGGAGCGAAGCATAGATTTTTTTTCCTCATAAAGCTGATTATATCGTTCTCTCTATAGACCCTACGCTTACCAACAAGCGCATAATTGAGATCTCCGTTACGAGATAGTCTTGTAACAGTCTGAGATGTCACCCCAAGACGGCTCGCAACTTCCGCGGAAGACAGTATCGCCTCATTTTCCAAAATGGACTCCAGTAATTAAGTAATTGAACATTTTTTAGTCCATTTTAATTCAAATATACGCTTGTGTATAGGTTTTATCTAGTTGAAAATCAACACAAAGGAGGCACGACCATGGCTAAAAACGCAAAACGCGAAGATGTCAAAAAGAAATTATCGGAATCACTCAATTACTGCAACTCGCATCACATTCCGGCGCAAGAACTCTTTGAATCCATCGCGGACCGAACAATTAACAACGAAACCTGTCGCTATGACGCCGAAGAAAGAAAAAGGGAAATGAAGTCGCTATTTCCCATTCTTCTCCAAGCCGAAACCTCAGCAATGATTCCCTCGATTCCAATGAAGCCAGATATACTCGAATTAGACTCGAAAGCATTTTTGGAACTTTGGCTAAACAAATGGATTTCAAAATTTCTTTCGGAATGGCAGTCGCTGCCAAGTGATTATGTCGCGAATCCCAAAAAGACGGTTACCGATGAAGCACTGATACATATGGTAATGGACGCAAAACACGCAGGATCAAAAGAGCGCGCTTACGAGTGGGCGGCGCACCACAATTTATTCATGAGTGCTGAAAATATAGGTGGCAACCTATTGGAGGAATACATATATTCAAAAATTAAGCCATATGGATGGATTTGGTGCAGAGGGAAGATTCTCACGGCAATCGACTTTTGCAACGATGAATGCACTGCCATGTTTCAGGTAAAAAACAAAACGAATACTGAAAATAGTTCAGGAAAGGGTTTCAGGGAATCCTGCGGCGCAAAAGCATGGAATCGAATGAAGGCGGAGCGTCGTAACGGAAAGATTGAAACGTATTGGCCAAAGTTGATTGAAATTGTTCGAGAGGGCAGTACGGTAGATAAACCTGTTCCGAATGATCTCGTCACCGAAGCAGACTATTTGGATTTTGTTTCAAATACGGTCAGAAACAATCCTTATCTGATTAGCGAAAGAGAAGGAGACCTATAACAAAATGGGGTCGCAATCCAACAGACACGCGACCCCATTTTCATCAATTTTTTTAGTAACTAGCGATAACTTACGGACTGCTGCGAATCCTTGACCACAACATCGTGGGCGCCGCCTTCGACGATGGAGGTGGAGCTCACCAAGGTCAGGCGTGCCTTTTCCTGGAGCTCGGGGATCGAGAGGGCACCGCAGTTGCACATCGTGGACTTGACCTTGTAAAGCGTGCCGCCCACGCCGTCCTTGAGGGAACCGGCGTACGGGACGTAGGAGTCGACGCCCTCGACGAAGCTGAGCTTCGCGGCGCCGCCAAGGTCGTAGCGCTGCCAAT
This sequence comes from uncultured Collinsella sp., assembly GCA_938023085.1. GTDB lineage: Bacteria > Actinomycetota > Coriobacteriia > Coriobacteriales > Coriobacteriaceae > Collinsella. The sequence continues at coordinate 883 of CALHDP010000109.1, read as the reverse complement.
TGCGGGCACGCGCGGAGCCCTCGCCCCAGTACTCCTTCATATACTGACCGTTCACGTTCACGCGATCGGTCGGGGACTCGTCGAAGCGGGCGAAGTAGCGACCGAGCATCATGAAGTCGGCGCCCATGGCAAGGGCGAGCGTCATGTGGTAGTCGTAGACGATGCCGCCGTCGGAGCATACGGGCACGTAGATGCCGGTCTCCTCGTAGTACTCGTCGCGGGCGCGGCAAACATCGATCAGAGCGGTTGCCTGACCGCGGCCGATGCCCTTGGTCTCGCGGGTGATGCAGATGGAACCACCGCCGATACCGACCTTGATGAAGTCGGCGCCGCAGTCGGCCAGGAAACGGAAGCCCTCGGCATCGACGACGTTGCCGGCGCCGACCTTGACGTCCTCGCCGTAGTTGGCACGGATCCACTCGATGGTGCGCTTCTGCCACTCGCTGAAGCCCTCGGAGGAGTCGATGCACAGGACATCGGCGCCGGCCTCGATGAGCAGCGGCACGCGCTCGGCATAGTCGCGGGTGTTGATACCGGCGCCGACCATGTAGCGCTTGTCGCCGTCGAGCAGCTCGTTGGGGTTGGTCTTGTGGCTGTCGTAGTCCTTGCGGAAGACGATGCCCATGAGGTGATCGTTGTCGTCGACGATCGGCAGGGCGTTGAGCTTGTTGTCCCAGATGACGTCGTTGGCAACCTTGAGGCTGATGTTCTTGTCGCCCACGATGAGCTGCTCACGCGGGGTCATGAACTCGGAGACCTTCGTCTGGTGGTCATCGCGACTGGGGCGATAGTCACGGCTGGTGACGATGCCCAGGAGCTTGCCCTTGGGGGTGCCGTCCTCGGTGATGGCCACGGTGGAGAAGCCGTTGCGCTGCTTCAGCGC